>JAZQWH010000022.1:0-5268 GCA_045632205.1 Eubacteriales bacterium | reverse complement strand
CCAAGCTTATCCTCGATCTGTCGGCGCATATCCTCCGACCACGGCTCGGCACCCATAATGCCGATGCGCAGCTTGAGCTGATCCTTCACACCCATACGCTCGATCTCCTCCGCAAGATACATTGCGTAGGAGGGAGTGCAGCAGAGGACGGTCGAGCCGAAATCGATCATCGTCTGGATCTGGTTTGCCGTGTTGCCCGAGGAGATCGGAATGACGGTCGCACCGATCAGCTCCGCGCCGCCGTGCGCTCCGAGTCCGCCCGTAAAGAAGCCGTAGCCGAAGGAGACCTGAACGAAATCCTCGCTCGTTACACCTGCCGCGGTCATTACGCGCGCAACGCATTCTTCCCACATCTTCAGATCGTCGCGGGTATAGCCGACAACGATGCGCTTACCCGTCGTGCCCGAGGACGCGTGCACGCGCACAACGTCCTTCATCGGAACGGCGAACAGACCGTAGGGGTAATAATCGCGCAGATCCTTCTTGTAGGAAAAAGGCAGGCGGTGCAGATCCTCCACCCCGTGGATGTCCTCGGGACGAAGCCCGATCTCATCCATACGGTTGCGGAAGCATTCGACGTTCTCATAGCAACGGCGCACCTGACTGCAAAGACGCTCGCTCTGAAGCTTTTTCAGCTCCTCACGCGGCATCGTTTCGACCTTCTGATTGTAAAACATATTCGTAGCTTCTCCGAGTTGATTAAAGATTGTATCCAAGCTCAAATGCCTTGAGGTTGACGTCCACGAACTTGGGAGGCACGGACGCGCGAACCGTCTCCACCCACTCCTCGTAAGGAATGGAGGTGTTCTTTGCCATTACACCGATCAGCACGACGTTTGCCGCCTTTGCGTTGCCCGCCTGCTTTGCAAGGCTGAGCGCATCGAGCGCGGTGACGTCGATCTCCTTTTGCAGCTTCTCGAGAATGTTCTCGGGGTACTTTGCCGCACCCGTGATGACGGGCATCGGATTGATGCGCTGCTCGTTGACGATCATTTTTCCGCCCTTT
This sequence comes from Eubacteriales bacterium, assembly GCA_045632205.1. Taxonomy (GTDB): domain Bacteria; phylum Bacillota; class Clostridia; order Oscillospirales; family CAG-272; genus UMGS1865. The sequence continues at coordinate 4,262 of JAZQWH010000022.1, read as the reverse complement.
TTGAGCCAAGGAAGCGCACGGTACGCCTCAAGCAGCTCAAACGCGAGGATGATATCCGCCTCGCCGCGATCAATGACGGGAGAGTGAACCGCCTCGCCGAACTTGACGTACGTTACAACGCTTCCGCCTCTCTGGCTCATTCCGTGAACCTCGGAGACCTTCACGTCGTGTCCCTGACGGATGACGGCGTTACCGAGGATGCGGCTTGCGAGCAGAGTTCCCTGTCCGCCGACGCCGACGATCATAATATTCGTAGTCTTCATGATCTCAATCCTCCTTCTTCTCAATTGCGTGGAACGGGCAAACGCCGACGCAAAGTCCGCAGCCGTTGCACTGCGTGCTGTCGATGCGAACCGCATCGGTCTCGGGATCGACGCTGATCGCGGGGCATCCCAGCTTCATACAAAGCTTGCACTTGCGGCACTGCTCGTTGATCTCGCAGCGTCCCGTATACTGAACGGTCTTGAGAAGCGCGCAGGGGCGCTGTGCGATGATCACGGAGGGCTCGTCGCGCTCGATCTCTGCCTTGACGACCTTCTCAAAGCCCTTGACGTCGAAGGGATCGGCAACCACAACGTGATCCACACCAATGCCCTTGCAGAGCGCGATGAGATCGACCTGTCTCGTTGCTTCTCCGCGAATGGTCTTACCCGTGGTGGGGTTATCCTGATGTCCCGTCATACCCGTGATCGAGTTGTCGAGAATGATTACGGTATTGATGCCCTTGTTGTAGACGATGTCGACAAGTCCCGTAATGCCCGAATGCATAAACGTAGAATCGCCGATGACCGACACGAGCTTGTGCGCAAATTCATTGCCTCTCACCTTTGCCATACCGTGCGCCGCGCTGACCGAGGCACCCATACAGATGGTGGTATCGACCGATGCGAGGGGAGCCACCGCGCCGAGCGTGTAGCATCCGATGTCGCCCGAAACGGTCAGTCCGAGCTTTTTGAGGACGTAGAACGTGCCTCTGTGCGGGCATCCCGCGCACATCACGGGAGGACGTGCGGGAATTTCCTCTGTGGGAAGGACGGAGGGTGCCGCCGCCTCACCGAATACGACCGAGCGGATCATCGTGGGCGTATATTCGCCAAGCATCGTGAAGCGCTCCTTGCCGATCACGTCCATACCGAGCGCGCGGCAGCTCTCCTCGATGAAGGGATCCAGCTCCTCAATGACGTAAACCTTCTTGCAGGTCTTTGCAAAATCAAGCAGAAGCTTCTGCGGCAGGGGCCAGACCATACCGAGCTTGCAGTAGTTGACGCGATCGCCCAATGCTTCCTTTGCGTACTGATAAGCGATACCCGCGGTGATCACGCCGATCTCGCTTCCGTTATTTTCAACGGTATTAAAGGCGCAATCCTCCGCCATTTCGATGAGCGCCTTGGTACGCTCCTCGACGAGAACGTGCTTCTTGATCGCCATTGCGGGCATCATCACGTTCTTGGGAATGCTCTTCTCATAAGGCTTTACGGGATGCTCCTCACGCTCACAGATCTCAACCAGGCTCTGCGAGTGAGAAACGCGGGTGGAAAGACGGACGAACACGGGGGTATCGAATTTTTCGCTCAGATCGAACGCCGCCTTGGTATATTCCTTGCACTCCGAGGAATCCGCAGGCTCGAGCATCGGGATCTTTGCCGCTCTTGCGTAGTGACGGGAATCCTGCTCGTTCTGGGAGGAATGCATACCGGGGTCATCCGCAACGCAGAATACCGCGCCGCCGTTGACGCCGATGTAGCTATCGGTAAAGATGGCGTCTGCCATCACGTTGAGTCCGACGTGCTTGCAGCAGGACATTGCGCGTCCGCCTGCGATCGCTGCGCCGACAACGACCTCCGCCGCAACCTTTTCGTTGGGTGCCCACTCAACAAACACATCCTCTGCGGGATAGGTTGCCATACACTCGGTGATCTCGGTGCTGGGCGTTCCGGGGTAAGAGGAAACGAGATGCACGCCTGCCTCGTATGCGCCCTGCGCGACTGCCGCGTTTCCGATCAGTAATTTTTTCATATGTGGAATCCTTTCTGTCTCTCGGTAATGATCCTTCGGTTATGCCTCGATCTCATTCTGCTGTGCCACGAGGCTGTCTCCGCAGTAGAGCTTGCGGAGCTTCGGCTTTTCGATCTTACCCGTGGGGTTACGGGGTACGTCCGCGAAAATGACGCGACGGGGACGCTTGTATCTGGGAAGCACCGCGCAGAAGTCGGCGATCTCCGCCTCCGTCAGCGTATATCCCTCCTTGACCTCGATGATCGCCGCAGCGATCTCACCAAGTCTCGGCTCGGGCAGACCGATGACGGCAACGTCCTTGACCGCCTCGTGACGGCGGATGTGATCCTCGATCTGTACGGGATAAAGGTTCTCTCCACCCGTGATAATGACGTCCTTCTTACGGTCGACCAGGAAGATAAAGCCATCCTCATCCTCCATCGCCATATCGCCCGTAAAGAGCCATTCGCCGTGCAGCACGTCATTGGTAGCCGCCTCGTCCTTATAATAGCACTTCATAACGCCCGGGCCCTTGACGCAAAGCTCGCCCACGTCGCCGCGCTTGACGTCGTGTCCGCGCTCGTCGACGATGCGTACCTGCCAGCCGAAGCCCGCCTTACCGATCGCGCCCACCTTGTGGACGTTATCCATACCCAGATGCACGCAGCCGGGGCCGATGGACTCGGAAAGACCGTAGTTGGTATCGTATTTGTGGTTGGGGAAGATCTTGAGCCAACGGTTGATCATAGAGGGCGGCACGGGCTGTGCGCCGATGTGCATCAGTCTCCACTGATCAAGCTCGTATTCCTCCAATCGGAGGTCGCCGCGATCGATGGCATCGAGAATATCCTGCGCCCACGGCACAAGCAGCCAAACGATGCTGCAGCGCTCTTCGGAGACCGCCTTGAAGATCCAATCGGGGCGCGTACCCTTGAGCAGGATCGCCTTGCCGCCGACCAGGAGAGAGCCGAACCAGTGCATCTTCGCGCCCGTATGATAGAGCGGCGGGATGCAGAGGAAAACGTCGTCGTGCGTCTGTCCGTGGTGGTTCTGCTCCACGCGTGCGGAATGGATGAGCGCACCGTGATCGTGCAGGATCGCCTTGGGGAAGCCCGTGGTGCCCGACGAGAAATAGATTGCCGCGTTGTCGCGCTCGTCAATGCTGATCTTCGGCTCGTGAGAGGAGCAATATGCGATCATCTTATCGTAGCTATCCGCAAATACGGGGCAATCCTCGCCCACGTAGAACATATTCTTCACCTTGGGAAGTCTGTCGCAGATCTCCTCGATTCGTCCGATAAACTCGGGGCCGAAAACGAGCATCGAGCAATCCGCCTTCTCCAGGCAATATTTGATCTCGTCCGCCACGTAGCGGTAGTTGAGCGGCACAACGACCGCGCCCGCCTTGAGCACGCCGAAATAGATGGGAAGCCACTCGATGGAGTTCATCAGCAGGATGGCAACCTTATCGCCTCTGTGGCATCCGCGCGTGAGGAGGAGGTTGGCAAAGCGGTTCGCCTTCTTCTCAAACTCACTCCAGGTAATGGAGCGACGGAAGGGCTCGCCGGGCTCGGGCTGCATCAAGGAATATTCCTTCCAGGTAATGCGGCTCTCCAATTCAAAGCACGGGTTGATCTCCACCAATGCCGTTTCGTTTCCGTAAAGTGCCGCGTTCTGATTGAGCAAATCGATAATCGTCATACTGTGTACAAAGGTCCTTTCGTTTTACCGACTTTTTTCAAAAAAGTCCTACATAATTCTATATTATATCATTTCCTTTTTTTCTTGTCAAGGGCTTCGGGCAAATAAAAGAACGCACGCTCTTAGCGTTGTGTCCTTATGGGCACAACGCAACGAAATAAATCCCTTTCGGGATTTGTGAAATGCACTTTGTGCGTGAAATTCGCTTTCAGCGAGTGAAATGCCTGCGGGCGTGAGGGGATTTATTTCATTTCACATTGAGCGAAGCCGCAGGCGGCGCGAGATATTTCACAATGTTCGACAGAACATTATTTCACATTTTGCAAAGCAAAATATTTCACTATATGCATTTGTGTCTGCAAATACAGTGCTTCTCAAGAAAAGAGGACAGAGAGTGCCAAAAAGCATTCTCTGTCCTTTTTCTATCGGTAGGCAACGTATTCGATTCAATTTTGAAAGCTGTCCTTAAGAGTACGAAGCCTTCGTTGCGTGCGTTTTGTGTTTTTTACAGCGTTTTGAGGAAATGCTCGATGCGGCGGAGCGCTTCCTTGATATGCTCGGTGGAA
>JAZQWH010000021.1:0-1514 GCA_045632205.1 Eubacteriales bacterium | reverse complement strand
AACGCATGATGTATTTTATCCTTTCCTATGTTATTTCACACACGGTCAATTGAATTCCTTGCTCCGCAGAGAGATGAGAACTCCCTCCTGCTCCGAGCGATCCTCCCGCAGCCCGTCTCTTTCTCCGACGTACGGGACCCATACGATCCCCTCACTGTCGCACAGCACGGGAAGCATCCGCCTTACCGACAGCGGAAGCCCCGCCTCGCGGTACAAGCGTCGCACCTCACGGTGCATTCCGCCCTTGAGGATGCGGTCTCCCTCGCGCCGCGGTCGCCAGCAAAGGTTTTCCTTCATTATACCAAACTTTCCCGATAAAAATATATACGGTGCTGTTGATAAATTGTGAATTTTTAATGTTTCGGACACTTTTTCGACAAAGATCGAAAACGGTGTCCCCGGGATCGCGGTCTCCCCCTCCCTGAGCGGAAAGAGATAATCGCTCCCCGAAAAGTCGGAACTCTCGCGCACGCAAAGCATACCGCGCTCCAGCGCCACGCAAATTCCGTTTGGAAGAGACAGCGACGCGTGCGCACGTCCCGCCCTGCAAAGATCAAGCAATGCATCGAGATGCACGCGCTCCAGCGTTCCGCCTCCGATCGATGCAAACCAAGCCGAAAGAATGCGCCTTTGCATTGCCGAAGGCTCCGCCATCAGTTTTTCAATGGGGCATCCATTTTTGCAATGTGCCGCAAGGAAGTCTGCTGTAAGCGAGGAAAGGATCTCCTCATCCTCGCGCAGCTGCATACTCATCTCGGAGATCCGACGCGTCGCACCGTCAAACAGTGCCTCCATCGCGGGCAAGACCTCCGCTCGTAAGCGATTTCGCGCATACGCGGTGTCCGCATTCGTCTCATCCGTTACAAATTGCAATTGCTCCTGCGCACAGTAATCCAGAATCTCGCGCTTCGTCACTCCCAAAAGAGGACGGACGAGCGATCCGTTTGCAAATGCGCGTACGGGCGCAATTCCGCCAAGTCCTGCAAGTGCGCTTCCGCGCGCCATACGGAACAGGACGGTTTCCGCATTGTCATCGGCGTGATGAGCGGTGACCAGCAACGGGATCCTCCGCTCGCGCATCAGCGCTTCGAAAAACGCATAACGCACCTCACGCGCCTCCTCCTCAAGCCCCTTTCCGTGCGCACGGGCAAGACTCGGTATATCCGCGCGGTGCAAGGCAAGCTCAATGCCGTATTCCTCTGCAAGCGCGATGCAAAACTCCATATCCCTCTCGGATTCCGCACCGCGAATCCCGTGCTCAACGTGCGCAACGGTCAGAGAAAATCCGTCCCGACCTGCCATCTTGAACAGGATATGCAGCAGTGCGCGCGAATCCGCGCCACCCGAAAGTGCCAACAGCACGGGTGTTTCCTTTTCCACCCCGGCAAGCTGCCAGGGGGCTTTGATGCGATCCATATCAAAAGCCACTCGCATTACTGCGCTTCCATCTCCTTATCAATGGTAACAAACTTTGTAAACTGACCGTTCCAACCGATGTTAACCGTACCGACCGA
>JAZQWH010000020.1:0-1851 GCA_045632205.1 Eubacteriales bacterium | reverse complement strand
CCCTCGGCGCCGCTTATGTGGTTTGCCGTTTTCGTCGCATTTCTTATTCTTCAGAGCATCGCGGAGGAGATGACGGTCGTGGCATTCGTCGGTTTCGTATCAAACCTTATCGGCGCAGTGTTCTTCCGTTTGGCGGAGGGTAGACGAAGTGAACGCACTTGATTCGGGATTCATCACGTCTGACGGGCTTGTGCGGAAGACGAGCGGCTGGCTGATACGCAACGCGGGAAAGATCATCGCACTGCTGAGCGGCGCTGTGGCAATCCTGCTTACCTTCACCGACGTGCGGCTCGGCTCGCTTTCGGGCAACGATCTGACGGGCGAGCTTGTGATGATGCTGGTCGCGGCGTACCTCATCTACTTTTCCCTTGAGGATGCGGGCGAGAAGCTCGGTATGCAGACAAAGGAATACGAGTCGGCACTCGAGGAATACGAAACGGTGCGACAGTCGGTCGGGGCTGAGGACACCGAGGCCCTGCGCGAGTTTTGCATACGCTATTCCGAGGAGGAGCTCGAGTACCGCAAGAGGTCAACGCTTGTGCACGCGGGATTTACCGAGGGGGAGATGCAGGCGTGGCGAGAGGGTAAGGTCCTGCCGAAAAAGGCAAGACGGATATTCAAGCGCGTCGATGCGATGCGCGCGACACCCTTAACGCCGCAGATGCTCCTAAACCGTGAGCGGGTCGCAAGGCGAAGCGAGCTTTCAAGTCCCGAGAGATTCAAGCACTGCCGTATGGCGGTCGGGCTCATACCCACCCCCGTCGGAATGTGCATCACCGTGTCGGTGATGCTGACGGTGAAAAACGGTCTTACCGCCGAGTGCGTGATCGAGGGACTTATCAAGCTTGCGGCACTGCCGATGGTTGCCTTCCGCGGATATTCGACGGGCTATTCACACGTGAAGGACCGCGGTGTTGCCTGGCTCGAAACCAGGACGCGCATACTGCGCATATTCAAAAACGAGGGTGGCTCTCACTAGGATGAGCACCCGGCACGCAGGGGATAACTCTGCGTGCTTTTTTTGCTTTTCGGGCGCCTCTTTTTTCTTGACTTTATGCGCGTTATGTGGTAAAATAAATTAAGAAAAAAGTGAAGGAGGAGCGTATGAGATACGATGCCGAAAGCAACAGAATAATCATCGGCTGCCGCGAGCTTGTGCGGTGTGCACGCAGGGGCATATGTGCGACGCTCCCCCGTGATGAGGACGAGCCCGGAGACGAGCGCACGGCAGAGGTAAAAGAGCCCCTCTTTTACGACTTCACGATCGACGAATATTCGTTCAGATTGGTGCTTGACGGCTGCACGGTTTCGGACGGTGAGGTAAGGCTTACGGTAGCCGTTGACTCCTCCCCGAAAAGGCCGCGCAAGGAGGTCGTAGCACAGGCTAGAGGCGAGGCGTATATAAGCGCATTCGTGCTTAACGAAAGCACAAAGAGTGACGGCGAGATCCGTTGCCTTTATACCAACCGTCAGACGGGTGAGGAAAACGAGATCTACGAGCGCGTAAGCCGCAAAAAGCTTCAAACTTTCTTTGAAAAATGCAAAATGTCAATAAAGGTTTACGCAAAGCCGGAGATCGAGCGAGTGACGGAAAGATTGCCGTCTATGAAGGCGATCAAGTTCCCCTATCAGAATGTGCGTGAGGGACAGCACGAAATTATACGTGCAGTGTACAAAAACGTCGCACGGGGTGGCACCTTATTCACTGCCGCGCCCACGGGAACGGGCAAAACGGTATCAATGATGTTCCCCGCAGTGCGTGCGCTTGGTGACGGAAGATGCGACAAGATATTCTATTTTACCCCTAAGACAACGACGGCAAACGCGGCGTGCGACTGTCTTGACAGACTT
>JAZQWH010000019.1:0-7456 GCA_045632205.1 Eubacteriales bacterium | reverse complement strand
CAAAGCATCGGCTTCCGTAGCAAAGAATAACGAATACAACGTCGTTGGCGTTTACGATCCCGCGCAGGGCGTGATGCTCTACGTAAACGGCGAGCTTGTAGGAATGAGCTTGGTTGGCAACGATCCCGTTATGGGCTTTGCGACGGAGAACGGTGCAAAATATCTCTGCATCGGTGCGGATAGTGATGCTTCCGGAAAAGGTGAGTATTTCTTCAAGGGTATGATCAAATCCGTCGGTGTCTACTCCACGGCACTTACCGCAGGCAATGTTCTTTACCTTTACGAGAATCGATAAAAATAAAAGGTCCGTGCTTCCATTGGAGGCACGGACTGCTTTTTATATTGTCCCCCTTCCATTGAAGTTCTTGGTGAGGGAGAGGGGGAGGGGGGAGGGAGCCACTTCTTTCAAGAAGGGGTTCCCTCTCCCCGCGCAATCACCGTATTGTTCTTCTTATTCCTTTACACAGATCAGATCCTGCGCATAGGGCATGGAGGCGATCCAATCGCAGAGGGTATGCCATTCCGCGAGCTTGTGCGTTTTTCTTGCGTAGTAGACGTTGATGAGGTTTTCGTAGTTGAGGGTGACGGTGCGCATCTGGTTGAAGGAGGAGGGGAGGAGCTGGATCATATTATGCCAGGGTGCGCGATTTTCCTTGCAGGCGTTGAACTTGAGGCGCTCGCTTTCCAGATACGCGATGAGTGCATCGAGTGCGGCAAGTCCGCCCTCGTCGAGTCGGTCGTGCGAGAAATCGTCGCGGTCGAAGGGCTTGGTATGGATCTTGTGCATCGTCGAGCAGGAGTTTGCCACGGTGCCGACCTTATAGGTGTCGAATTCCTTCCACCAATAGAGGGGAGCGGTGATGTCGACGGAAACGAAGATCTGACGCAGGAATTTGCGGTGGTCGCTGCCTGCGCGGGCAAGACGGCGCGCGAGATCGAGGTCGTTTTCCCCGAGGACGTAGTTGCCGTTTTCATCATAGGAGCTGTCCATTCTTGCCCAGCTGTTCATGGGATTGCGTGCGCCACGAATGGCGTTTTCGAGGTTCATAACTGCTACACGTTCAATTTTGATCATAATCGTCAGATCCTTTCAATTTTCGGTGGATTCGATAAGGGAGAGGAGCTCTTCGGCGGTATCCGCAAGCTCGACGGCGCCTGCCTTGATCAGTGCCTCGCGGCTGCGGTAGCCCCAGGTGACACCGATGTGTCGCATTCCCGCATTTTGCGCGGTATGGAGGTCTACGTCACTGTCTCCCACCAGAATGCATTCTGCAGGGGATACGCCCAGCTGCTCCGTCATACGGAGGGTGAGCGCGGGATCGGGCTTGGTTGGATTGCCGGGGGTCGTGCCCGCTACGGCATCGCAGAGATCGGGGAAGATCCTTTGGCAGAGCGTGCGCACGAGATGGTCCTGCTTGTTGGAGAGCACGCCGATGCGATAGCCCTTTTTTCGGAGCGTGAGGAGCAGCTCGTAAAGACCGTCATAGGCGCGGTCGGTATGCATACAGACCGTTTCGTAAAGGGCGGTATAGTCTGCGAGGATGCGGTCGAGCAGCGCCTCATCCTCCTGCTTTTCCTTGGGGAGGGCACGGCGGATGAGCATGCGCGGGCCGTTGTTGATAAAGCTCTCGACAGCCGCCCGGGAGTGCGTTGGGAAGCCGTATTTCTCCATTGCCAGATTGACTCCCTCGGCAATGGTGGGAATGGTATCGGCAAGTGTGCCGTCAAAATCGAAGATGATCGCGCGAGCGGACATAGCGCTCCTCCTTTCCGTGAGCATATCAATAAAATTATACCATATCATTGAGGCAAAATCAATAAAATGCCTTAAAAATTGGCAATACCGACAAAATATTTTTTTCTTTTCTGTGTAAAATCGTGAGATATCCTTCTTTTTTCGCGCGAAAAAATGTGGTATAATAAACTGTTATAAAATTTTCGCAGACCAAAATTTAAAAAACGGGAGAAGAAAACAGTGATCAGAGAGAATTTGAGAAACGTTGCAATCATCGCGCACGTTGACCACGGAAAGACCACTCTGGTGGACGGACTGCTCAAGCAGGGCGGCATTTACCGCGAAAATCAGGAGACCGTTACGCGCGTGATGGACTCGGGCGACCTCGAGCGTGAGCGCGGCATTACCATTCTGGCAAAGAATACCTCGGTATATTACAAGGACGTGAAGATCAACATCATCGATACCCCCGGACACGCCGATTTCGGTGGCGAGGTCGAGCGTATCCTGAAGATGGTCAACGGCGTTATCCTGCTGGTTGACGCGGCAGAGGGCCCGATGCCTCAGACGCGCTTCGTTTTGCAGAAGGCACTGGATCTGAACCATCGCGTGATCGTTTGCATCAATAAGATCGACAAGCCCGACGCACGTCTGGGTGAGGTCGAGGATGAGATCCTGGAGCTTCTGATGGATCTCGGCGCAAACGACGAGCAGCTTGACAGCCCCATGCTGTATTGCTCGGGCAGAAGCGGCACGGCAAGCGAGGATCCCGACGTACCCGGCGAGGATCTGACGCCCTTGTTTGACAAGATGATCGATTATATTCCCGCTCCCGAGGGAGACGAGACGGGCGATCTTCAGCTCCTCGTTTCCTCCATCGACTATAACGATTACGTAGGACGTATCGGTATCGGCAGAATTGAGCGCGGCGCCATTCGCGTCGGTCAGGAGGTTGCGGTCTGCAACTACCATAATCCCGGCGTTTCCAAGCGCACCAAGGTCGTTTCTCTCTATGCGATCGACGGACTTGTCCGCCGCCCCGTTGAGGATGCAATGGTGGGAGACATCGTTTGCTTCTCGGGTGCGGGTGACATCACCATTGGAGATACCCTGACCTCCACCGCAAACCCCACGCCGCTCGAATTCGTCAAGGTCTCCGAGCCGACGATGGAAATGACCTTTATGGTCAATAACAGTCCTCTCGCGGGCAAGGAGGGCAAGTTCGTGACCTCCCGTCAGATCCGCGACCGTCTCTACCGTGAGCTGCTCAAGGACGTTTCTCTCCGTGTGTCCGACGGTGACACCACCGACGAGTTCCGCGTTGCGGGCAGAGGAGAGATGCACCTCTCCATCCTTTTGGAGACGATGCGCCGCGAGGGCTTTGAGCTTGCCTGCTCCAATCCCCGTGTGCTTTACAAGGAGATCGACGGACAGAAGTGCGAGCCGATGGAGCGCGTTACGCTTGACGTCCCGATGGATTACGTCGGCGTTGTCGTTGAGAAGCTGAGCCAGAGAAAGGGCGACCTGCTCTCGATGAACCCCGTCGGAAACCGCACCCGTATCGAATATTCCATTCCCTCGCGTTGCCTCTTCGGCTACCGCTCCGAGTTTTTGACCGCAACGCACGGTGAGGGTGTCATCAACACCATCTTCGATGGCTACGCGCCCTACCGCGGAGAGATCGTGATGCGTTATACCGGCTCGCTCATCGCGTCCGAGGCGGGAGAGACCACGCGCTACGGCCTTTACAACACGCAGGAGCGCGGACAGCTCTTCGTCGGCCCTCAGACGCAGGTCTACGAGGGTATGATCGTCGGTGAGAACCCCAAGATGGATGATATTGCCGTCAACCCCTGCAAGAAGAAGCAGCTTACCGCGATCCGTTCTGCAGGTGCGGACGAAAAGCTTCTGCTCACGCCCGCAAAGATCTTCACGCTGGAGGAGGCGATCGAGTATATCAGCGATGACGACCTCATCGAGGTAACTCCCAAGTCCATCCGTCTGCGCAAGAAGACGCTGAACACCGAGCTTCGTATGAAGGAAATGATGCGCCGTCGCCGCGAGCTTGAGGCGCAGAAGAAGTAAGATGCGTGCCGTGATCTATACGGGTGGCAAGGTCTACACCGAGGGTGTGACCGAGCGACCGGAGGAGGGGGATCTCGTCATTGCCGCCGATTCGGGCTACCGAACCGCGTGCGAAATGGGGGTCGCTGTGCAGGTCTTGGTGGGAGACTTCGATTCGCTCGGAGAGCCGCAGGCTCCAAACGGGTGTGAATTGATCCGTGTTCCCGCCGAGAAGAACAGCACCGATACGCACCTTGCCGTGGAGATCGCGCTGGAGCGAGGAGCCTCGGAGATCGTGATCGTCGGAGGTCTTGAGGGACGCCTCGATCATACGCTCTCCACCGTTGCCATTGCCGAATTCCTGTCGGAGAAGCGGGTTCACGCCGTTTTGACCAACGGCAAGAGCCGTGTGCGCTTTATCCGCAACGGAGGGGTGATCCTGCCGCGCAGTGAGTTCCGTTATTTTTCGCTTGTCGCCGCCGATCCCACCGTCAAGGGGGTTACGGTCGAGGGGGGAAAATATCCGCTTCGGAACGCCAGGCTGCACCGCACCTTTCAGTATGCCGTTTCCAACGAGATCGTTGGCAACTGCGCGCTGGTAGAGGTCAAAAAGGGCGGACTCTGGGTAATCGAGAGCCGCGATTGAATAAAAATGGGAAGTTTTTTTCGGAGAGCTTCCCATTTTTATTTTTTTGTGCTATAATAGGGGAGAGGTGATGACTATGGAGATATATAAGGTATATAAGAATCATCAATTCATCGAAGAGGGCAAGTCCTTGCGGATCTTTCGTGCCAGGAGGCAAAACCGCGAGGAGCCGAGGCACGTTCATGAATTCATAGAAATTATCTATATTCTGAGGGGATGCGCCAAGCACGAGATCGACGACCGCAGCTACGAGGTCTCTCACGGCGATATGCTTTTTATCAACTACGGAAGCACGCACGCATTCTCTTCCTCCAATTTTGATTACATCAATATTTGCTTTTCTCCCGAGGTTATCAGCAATTCGCTCATCACCGAGCGGAATGCGTTCGCGCTCCTTTCGCTGACCGCCTTCAACGAGATTTGCAACGAATCCGACGGCGCGAGGCTGACCTTCCGCGGACGTGAGCGGCAGCAGATCGAGGATATTCTTGCGGCGATGCTGGCGGAATCCAAGGAGAAGCAGACGGGCTGGGACCGCGTGGTGGAAAATTACTTTCATATTCTGATCACCAAAATGCTGCGCAAGACCGAGCAGGGTATGGAGGGACAGGAATTGGGCGACGTCTGGCGCGAGCTTTCCGATTACATCGACGCAAATCTGGATACGGAGCTGTCGCTGGGCGCGTTGGCAAAGAAGTGCTTTTATAATCCTTCCTACTTCAGCCGCGTGTTCAAGGAGAAATTCGGCACGTCCCTGGTGGAATACGTCAACCGCAGGCGTGTGGAGGGTGCGGTGAAGCTGTTGCGCGAGGGGGAGCTTTCGGTGGACGAGATCAGCGAGCGCGTCGGATTTTCCGACCGCAGCAATTTCTACCGTGCGTTCTCCAAGTATCTGCACACCACTCCGACCGATTATCGCAGGCAGTATTCGGAGGAAAACTCCTCACAGGAATCGCCGTCCGATGTAAAAAAATGCGACAAATAGGTAAAAAAACAATATACAAAAAGTCTCCTTCGTGTGATAGAATGAGGTTGAACGGGAATTCCCGTCTTCATTTTAAGTTACACGGAGGAGCTTTTTATGGATAAGCACGTAAAGATCAAGCTGAATCGCGAGGCATACCGCGACAAGGTCTACGCTTGCTGGATCGGCAAGAACATCGGCGGTACGATGGGCGGCCCTTACGAGGGAACGCGGGAGATCCTTGATATTAAGGGATACAAGACAGAGGCGAACGTTGTTTTGCCCAACGACGATCTCGATCTGCAGTTGGTTTGGCTGCACGCGGTTGAGAGTATGGGTTGCCGTGCGGTCAACGCAAAGACGCTCGGGGAATGCTGGCTCAGCCTCCTGCCTCCGCATTGGAACGAATACGGAATCGGTAAGATGAATATGCAAAAGGGGCTCCTGCCTCCTCTGTCGGGCGATTACCACAACCACTGGAAGCATTCCAACGGTGCGTGGATCCGTACCGAGGTCTGGGCTTGTATGGCTCCCGCATCTCCTCACATTGCGGCAAAATATGCCATTGAGGATGCAAAGGTCGACCACGGCGCGGGCGAGGGCACGTACGCGGCGGCATTCGTTGCGGCAATGCAGTCTGCGGCGTTTGTCATCAAGGATCTTCGCCGCTGCATTGACATCGGTCTGGATTTCATTCCCGATGACTGCCGTATGGCGGATAGTGTCCGCTTTACGATCGAGTGCTATGAAAAGGGCATTCCCGCAATGGAGGCGCGCAACCTCATTCAGCAGCGCAACGCCGATATCGGAAACGGTTGGTTTGAGGCACCCTCCAACGTGGCTTACGCGATCCTCGGTCTGCTTTACGGAGAGGGTGACTTCAAGAAGACGATGATCACCGCCATCAACTGTGGCGACGATACCGACTGCACAGCGGCAACCGTGGGCGCGACGATGGGTATTCTTTACGGCACGGCAGGGATCCCGAAGGATTGGCAGGAGCACATTGGTGACGACATCGTTACCATTTCCATCAACCGCGGCGGCGTTGGACGCAATCTTCCCGAAAACTGCACCGACCTGACGCGTCGCGTGGTTGCGCAGGCACCGCATATGCTGTTTGAAAACGATGCGTGGGTTGCGCTGACGGACGGTGCGGACGAGATCCCCGAGGCGCTTGACGAGGTGATCTTCAACAAGCACTATCTGATTGCGCGCAAGCGCTTTGCAGGTCTCAAGCCCCACACCGTACAGCACGATTTCACCTTTGCGACCGTGACCGTTACGCTTGACCGTGATGCGGACATCGAGCCGATGGGCGAGCAGGTCGTTCACATTGAGGTTCGGAACAACCAGACGGTCTACGATGCGGGCAACTATAATCTTGCCTTCCGTTGGTGGCTCCCCGAGGGCTTTACCGTAACGGGCGGACGCCGTATGCTGATGCTGGAGCATATTGATAAGCACGGAAAGGGAAGCGTGGGAATGGACGTTACCGTTCACGCGGGAGAGACGGTAGAGGCGATCAACCGTTGCGTGCTTGAGATCACCGCGGTAGGCAGACCGACGGCGATGTACGTTCCGATCGTTTTCATTGGATAAAAAAGAAGAGCGCGAGTCGCAGGACTCGCGCTCAATTTTTAGACAAAGCTGACGGATAGCGGCTTATAAAAGTTTTGGTCGAGCTTTTTCAAAAGCTCGCGCCAAAACTTTTATAAGGAGGGGGCGTTCGTTTGTGCGGTCTGCGCTCTTTTTTAGGAGGAGGTGTGCTGTCGGTTAATTTGTGCAAGCTCCTCAGCCACTTTTTCTTTGAAGCCAAAGGCGCAAAGAAAAAGTTATCAAAAAGAAACGCCGAATGAGAGATTTCGCGCTCTGCGGAGCGCGAGGAGGGCTGCGCGCCCTCCACGGCGCGAGCTTTTGAAAAAGCTCGACCAAAACTTTTATAAAGAGGGGGACGTTCGTTTGTGCGGTCTGCGCTCTTTTTTAGGAGGAGGTGTGCTGTCGGTTAATTTGTGCAAGCTCCTCAGCCACTTTTTCTTTGAAGCCA
>JAZQWH010000018.1:0-3963 GCA_045632205.1 Eubacteriales bacterium | reverse complement strand
TGTCGGAGGGACGTCCTTTGGCGGCATAGATCTTTTTTGCCGCATCGGAGTCAAGTCCGTTTCCGCCGAGTCCGTAGACCGTCTCGGTTGGAAAAACGACCAATCCGCCCGCACGCAGGATCTCTGCCGCCTCGCGGAGCGACTCCTCGCTAAGGGTTGGATCGGTTACGGTTATAAATTTTGTGTTCAACTGAAACACCTCGATGATAGTTTTTTAGGATTGCCGTTGAAGGCGCTCTGCGGTGTCCGCTGTGGCGAGAGCGTCGATCATAACTCCGATCTCACCGTCCAGAAAACGGTCGAGCGAATAAAGAGTCAGTCCAATACGGTGGTCGGTGATGCGCCCCTGCGGATAATTATAGGTGCGGATGCGCTCGCTTCGGTCTCCCGTTCCAACCTGCTTCTGTCTGTCGGAGGCGATCTGCTCGGTCTGCTCGCGGAGCTTGCGATCGTAGAGGATCGAGGCAAGCATTTTCATTGCCTTGTCCTTGTTCTTGAATTGGCTTCGCTCCTGCTGACATTCCACAACGATGCCCGTGGGCTTGTGGATGAGTCGGACCGCGGATTCGGTCTTGTTGATGTGCTGACCGCCCGCACCGCTTGACTTGCAGGTTTCAAAAATAATATCTGCGGGATTGAGATCGACCGAAACCGCCTCGACCTCGGGAAGAACCGCAACGGTTGCCGTGGAGGTCTGTATCCGCCCTTGAGATTCGGTTTCGGGAACGCGTTGGACACGGTGAACGCCGCTTTCGAATTTGAAGCGGGAATACGCGCCGTCTCCCTCGATCTGAAAGACGATCTCGCGGTATCCGCCAAGCTCGGTGGGGTTCTGGTTCATCACAGTCGTGCGAAAGCCTTCAGCGGTTGCGTACATCGTGTACATACGGTAGAGGACTGCCGCGAAGAGCGCCGCTTCCTCTCCTCCCGCACCTGCGCGGATCTCCACGATGACGTTTTTCTCATCGTTGGGGTCGCGCGGAAGGAGCAGGACGGTCAATTCACGTCGCAGATCCTCGCATTTTGCCTTTGCTTCGCGCAGCTCCTCGTCTGCCAGCTCGCGCAGCTCTGCATCGGAGGTGTCGGAGAGGATGAACAGTGCATCCTCCACCGCACGCTCCGCATCCAGATAGGCGCGGTATGCTTCAATGACGGGGGTAAGCTGCTTATATTCCTTCATGACCGCAACGTACCGATCGGGATCGGACGTGACGGACGGATTGGAGAGGGATGCTTCGAGGTTTTGGTATTTTTCCTCGGCAGCCCGCAGTTTTTCAAGCATAGATCGGATTGCTTCCTTTCGGGAGATCAGTAACGGTAGAATGCGGCAAACGCACGGTGTCCCTCGTAGAGATCAACCTTGGAGATGACCTCGTAGGGGGCGTGCATGGAAAGGACACCGACACCGATGTCGATGGTGTCAATATTGAGCTTTGCCATATATTTTGCAACGGTGCCTCCACCGCCCGCATCCACGCGACCAAGCTCGCAGGTCTGCCAGACCACGCCTGCTCCGTTGAGCACGCGACGTACCCAAGCAACCATTTCCGCACTTGCGTCGGAGGTTCCGCTCTTACCGCGTGAGCCGGTAAACTTGCATACGGAGATTCCGCAACCGACAAGGGAGGAATTCCGCTTTTCGTAAACGTCCGCAAAATTGGGGTCAAACGCTGCGGTAACGTCGCTGGAGAAGCATTTGGAGCTTGCGCGAACGATTGCCTCGTTTGCGCCGCACGCACGGGAAAGCTCCACGATGAGATCGGAAATGATCTCGCATTGCATACCTGTCACGCCGTCGCTGCCCGTTTCCTCCTTATCCACGAGAATACACATACAGGTGTGCTTGGAATCGGGAGTATCGAGAAGAGCGGTCAGGGAGGGATATGCGCAGACGCGGTCGTCGTGTCCGTACGCACCGATCATAGATCGGTCAAAGCCGACGTCGCGAGCCTTTGCGGCGGGAACGATGCAAAGCTCTGCCGATTGGAGATCCTCCTCCACAATGCCGTAAGCCTCGTAGAGGTAGTTGAGCACGCCTGCCTTTACGGCATCGCCCTCTTCTCCCTCAAGCGGCATACTGCCAACCAGAATGTTCAGCTTTTCGCCCGAAAATGCCTTGGAGAGCGGCTTTTCGTTTTCTGCCGACGCCAGATGGGGGAGCAGATCGGTGATATACATAACGGGATCGGAATCATCCTCTCCAACGGTGACCTTGATGACCTCGCCGTCCTCGCGAACGACCACGCCGTGCAGGGCAAGGGGCGTTGCAAGCCATTGATACTTGCGGATGCCGCCGTAATAGTGCGTTTTGAAGAAGCTCATACCGCCTTCCTCATAGAGAGGGACCTGCTTGAGATCCAGACGGGGAGAATCCAGGTGGGCGGCGGTGATGCGGATGCCCTCCTCAAGGGATTCCGTTCCGATGCGGAAGAGATAAAGGTTCTTGCCGCGGTTGTTGTAATAAAGGCAATCGCCGGCGCGGACGGGATCTCCCAGGCGATATGCGCGATAGCCGCGCGCCTCTGCCAATGCAATTGCGGAATCCACAGCCTCGCGCTCTGTTTTGGAGGCATCCAGGAACTGCATATAGCCGCGCGCATAATCGTATGCGGCATCTACGATCGCCTTTCCTGCTTTTTCATAAACGGTCTTCTTCTCATAGCGAAGCTTATCGGTTTTGTTTTTCTTTTCAGACATGATTCTTTTTCCTTTCGGAGTTACTTGTTGAAATAGAGCTTTTGGTAGAGCTCTGCCGATTTGGCTGCGTCCTTGACGAAATCGGCAACCTCATCGTCGGGAATCTCTTGCAGGCGCCCCTGCTTGCTGACGTAGTCGGGATTGGCAAGCCAGGCATCAACCTGTGCTTCTCCTGCCGCATAAGCGGCGAACACCGTTTCCCATACGCCGTAGCGACGGTAGAGCGCGGAGAGATAGGCTGAGCCTGCGCGCAGATTGGTGGCGGGATCGTAGAGCATTCCCGTGTCTCTTGCGGGCTCTCCGAGCAGCTCGGTGCAGATGTAAGAGAAGCGATCAGCGGAAAGCTGCATCAAGCCGATCTCGCCCGTGTCTGAAACGAGACTGCTTACAAATCCGCTTTCCTCGCAGACGGTTGCCCAAAGGATCGCCTCCGGCACACCGAATTCCGCGGCGTTCTTTTGGATCTCGGCGGTGTAGCGCGCATCGATCGGATGATTGTGTCGCTCAACGGCAGTTACAATTCCGTCAAACGCAAATCCAAAGCCGACCGAAATGGCAAGGATGAGGAGAAAAATGACGATGCGTCGGGAATCGAGCCTCATTCGGTCAATACCCCCGTTTCGCGAAGAATGCGTTGCACAGCGGGGAGAATATTTTGCAGATCGTCGTTGTTTTCGATAATATAATCCGAGTGGGTGCGGAAAAACTCGTCGCTTTTCTGCGCGGCAAGGCGCTTTTCTGCGGCATCGCGATCAATTCCGTCCCGTTGCATAATGCGCTCAATCCGCGTCTCGCGGTTCGCAAGCACCGAAACGATGATGTTGCAATCCCTGTTTGCCTCTGCCTCAAAGAGCTGCGGCGCGTCCAGAACAGCGGCGCGAACCTCCTCGCGGCGGTAATCCTCCAGCTTTTTTCGGATGGTTGCCATCACGTAGGTGTGCGTGATGCGGTTGAGCATTGCAAGGGACTCGCTGTCCGAAAAAACGATCTCGCGGAGCAAGGGACGGTTGAGCATTCCCGAGGGGGTCAGGATCTGCGGACCGAAGGTATAGACCAGCTCGTTGAGACAAGCGGAGGGGGGGACGAGCAGACGGTGATAAATATCATCCGCGTCAATGACAGGAATTCCGTGAGCGGCAAAAACACTGCTGACAGCGCCTTTTCCTGCCCCTGACGGACCTGTAAGACCAATTACGAGCATCGATCACACCTCCGTCAGCGCACTGCCGCTTTCGGCAGAACGGTATGCGGCATCCATAACCGCCT
>JAZQWH010000017.1:0-19983 GCA_045632205.1 Eubacteriales bacterium | reverse complement strand
GGGCAAGCGCTACAACCGCGATACGCTCGACGTTCACTATAAGGGGAAGAACATTTTTGAGGTGCTTGATATGACGGTAGAGGAGGGGCTTCAGTTTTTTGACGGCATTCCTTCCATCTCCCGTAAGCTTCGCACGCTTTATGACGTCGGACTCGGCTACGTCAAGATCGGTCAGTCCTCCACCACGCTGTCGGGCGGTGAGGCACAGCGCGTCAAGCTCGCAACCGAGCTGGCAAAGCGAAGCACGGGCAGGACGATCTATATTCTCGACGAGCCGACTACGGGGCTTCATTCCGCAGACGTTGCAAAACTCTTGGAGGTCTTGCAGAGACTTTGCGACGCGGGCAACAGCGTGCTTGTCATTGAGCATAACCTCGACGTGATCAAATGCGCCGATCACATCATCGACCTCGGCCCCGAGGGCGGAGAGGCGGGAGGCACGGTCGTTGCGTGCGGAACGCCCGAGGAATTGGCGCAAAATGCCTCTTCCTACACGGGTCAGTATCTGAAAAAGTGGTTGGAACGTGCGAGGGATTGTAAATAATCAACAATATTTATCATTGAATGAAAGTGATTTTGTTTCATGATACAAAAAGCTCCGACACCGCTTGACAAAGGTGCTTTATCGTGCTAAAATGATAAAGCAGAAAAACAAAAAGGAGATTTTTAACAATGAAAAAAATTCTGGCTCTTGTACTCGCAATCGTGATGATGCTCGGTTGCACCGCAATGTTCACCTCCTGCAGCGAAGAGGAAACTCTGATCGGCTTCGACATCGATCTCGCAAGATCGGTCGTTGATTACCTCAATGAAACCTACGATGCCAACGTTGAGATCGAGTTCATCGTGATCGACTGGGATCAGAAGGAAGCACTGCTTGAGAACGGCTCCATCGATCTCGTCTGGAACGGTATGACCATTACCGACGAGCGTGTTGCCAACATGGCAATGTCTGTTCCTTACCTTGCTAACAAGCAGGTTGCGATCGTTGCAAAGGATAAGGCTGCAAGCTTCGGCACCACCATCGAGAGCTTCGTTGAGGGCGCAAAGGAGTGCATCGTAACCTTCGAGAAGGGCTCCGCAGGTAACGACATCGTCGTTGCAAAGGACGGCTCGCTCAACTTCGGTAAGGATTCTCTCTCCTCCGCTACGCAGATGGAGGCGCTCAACGCACTCAAGAAGGGTGACGCTGACATCGCAGTCATCGACTCCGTTATGGCAGGCTACTACATGAACACCGGTGACAACTACAAGGATTTCCAGATCCTTTCCGAGGTCGTTCTTGCAGAGGAGCAGTACGGTATCGGTGCGAAGAAGGGTAACGACGCGCTGATCGGTAAGATCAACGAAGCGCTCATCGCACTCGTTGCAACCGATTACAAGACGGTTGCGGATACCTACGGTCTGACCACCGAGCTTCTCGTGACGGCTGAAACGGTAAATCCGCAGGCAGGAGCAACCGACGGCTCTTGGGATAAGATCGTAAACGACGGTAAGATCGTTATCGGTTACACCAAGTTTGCACCGATCGCATACGATAAGGAATGATTCAAAGGATCGTATGAGCTTCTGGTCAATCATATTAGATTTGAGCAAGGGTTTCGGCGTTACGCTGAAACTCTTTGCTTTGACACTGGTTATTGCGATTCCGCTTGGACTGATCTTTGCGTTTCTGTCCATGTCCAAGTTCAAGCCGCTCTCGTATTTTATGAAGGGCTTGATCTGGGTGATCCGCGGAACCCCGCTGCTTCTTCAGTGTATCATCGTCACGTTCATTCCGTCGGTGCTGTTCAAGATCCCAAACAAGGATTTTGCCGCAATGCTGCACCTGGATGCAATCGTTGATTTACAGTTTATATTCGTTCTGTTTGCCTTCGCGCTCAACTACGCCTGCTATTTTGCGGTGATTTTTGAGGGAGGAATCAAAAACATCCCGAAGGGACAGTACGAGGCGGGAAAGGTTTTGGGACTGACAAGAGGACAGATCTTCCGCCGTATTGTTCTGATGCAGGTCGTTCGCCGCATTACCGCTCCGATGAGCAATGAGATCATCACGCTTGTTAAGGATACGGCACTTGCACGCGCGCTTGGCGTCATTGAGGTCATTATGGTTGCGTACGATAAGGTCAACGAGTACGTTATCCTCACACCGCTTCTCTATGCAGGCTTGTTCTATCTGCTCTTCAGCGGCGTGTTGACCATTCTCTTCCACATCCTGGAAAAGAAGATCAGCTACTATCAGGTAACCTAAGGAGGCGCGTATGGAAGAAAAATTTTTGGAAATTCGCGGCTTGCGCAAGAGCTTTGGCTCGCACGAGGTCCTCAAGGGCGTTGATTTTTCTATGAAAAAGGGAGAGATCGTTTCGATCATCGGCTCGTCCGGTAGCGGCAAGACCACGCTTTTGCGTTGCCTGAACTTTTTGGAGTTTGCCGATGCGGGCAGCATTTTGCTTGACGGCGAGCTTCTCTACGACGGCGAGCATATGAACGTCAAGAAGATGAGCGACGAGGAATTCCGCGCAAAGCGATTGAATTTCGGTTTGGTGTTCCAATCCTTCAATCTGTTTCCGCAGTATTCGGTGCTGGATAATCTGATGCTCGCACCCAAGCTTCTCAAGCGCGGGACGGAGGCGGAGATCCGCGAATATGCGGAGCAGCTGCTGGAGCGTGTGGGGCTTTCGGATAAAAAGAACGCTTATCCGTGTGAGCTTTCGGGTGGACAGCAGCAGCGTGTTGCAATTGCACGCGCGTTGGCGCTTGATCCGCAGGTGCTTTTCTTTGATGAACCGACCTCGGCACTCGATCCCGAGCTGACCGTTGAGGTTTTGCGCGTCATCAAGGAGCTTAAGGATTCCGGACGCACGATGGTGATCGTGACACACGAGATGGATTTTGCGAGAAAGGTTTCCGACCGCGTGATCTATATGAGAGACGGCGTGGTCGAGGTTGCGGGTACTCCCGAGGAGGTGTTCGAGAAATCGGACAATCCGTATCTGCATCAGTTCCTCAACGTGGGACTTTCTATCTGAATATAAAAAACGGCGAGGGCGTTTTTCCTTCGCCGTTTTTTCTGCGGAATAAAAGAAAGCCTGCGAGCGTTTTGCTCACAGGCTTTTTTTAATCCTCAAAGGGAGTGTAGGAGATCTCCGCACCGAGGGCTTGGAATTTGGTAACGATATCATCGTAGCCGCGCTCAACGTATTCCATATGCGAGAGCGTGGTCACACCGTGAGCGCAAAGACCCGCGATCAGAAGCGCCGCCCCTGCGCGCAGATCCATTGCCGCAACCTCCGCACCCGTCAATTGCTCCACGCCGATAAAGGTTGCGTTTGGCGCATCGAGAAGAATGTTTGCGCCCATTTTGCGCAGCTCCTCGGTGTAACGGAAGCGGTTTGCCCAGATGTTTTCATAAATACAGCTCACACCGTCCGCCAGAGCGAGCAGAACCGCAAATTGCGGGTGCATATCGGTGGCAAAGCCGGGGTAGGGAAGCGTTTTGATGTTGATGTTGCGGAAGGAGGGGGTGTCGGATGCGGAAACGAAGATCGCGTCATCCTGCTCCTCCACGTGTACGCCCATTTCCGTAAGCTTGGCGGAAATTGCCTCGACGTGCTTGGGGATGACCGAATTGATCCGAACCGCTCCGTGTGTCGCGGCCGCGGCAACCATATAGGTTCCTGCCTGGATCATATCGGGAATGATGGAATAGGTGCAGCCGTGCAGCTCCTTGACGCCGCGCACCTTGATGACGGGAGTACCCGCGCCCGTGATGTTTGCACCGCAGGAGTTGAGGAAGTTGGCGAGATCGACAATGTGCGGCTCCTTTGCCGCGTTATCGAGAATGGTTACTCCCTCTGCAAAGACCGATGCCAAAATGAGATTGACGGTCGCGCCGACCGAGGTGACGTCAAAGTAGACCGAGTTTCCCGTCAGCCCGTGAGGCGTTCTGACGTAGATGTAGCCGTTTTCGGTGGAAACCTCCGCACCGAGTGCCTCAAAGCCCTTGATGTGCTGATCGAGCGGACGGTTGCCGAAATCGCATCCGCCGGGGAATCCGATCGCTGCCTTGCCAAAGCGTCCCAGCTCCGCGCCGAGCAGATAGGTCGAGCCGCGCAGCCTTTGGACAAGATCGTGCGGGGCTGTACCCTGCTGCATATTCGTGGCGTCGATCGCAACGGTCGTTTTGTCGATATGCTCGATCGAAACGCCCATCTGAGACAAGATTTTGAGTGAGGTGTCGATGTCGCTGACAGGAGGAATGTTTTCAAGCACGCAACGGTCGCGGACGAGAACGGTGGCAAACAAAATGGGGAGTGCCGCATTTTTCATACCGCTGACCGTAATGTCACCGTGCAGAGGCTTGCCTCCGCGAATATAGATCTGATTGGTCATAGAACTCCCTCTCCTTGGTTGCTTTTTTTCGGCTTTTTTGCCGCGCGTGTTCGGATAAGAAAATTATACCATAAAAAAGAGAAAAAGAAAAGTGCTTTTTGGGATATTTTGAAAAAACTTTTTGCTCTCTGCGGGCTACGCTTTCAGTTTATGCGAGGATGGGAAAAATGTTGCGGGGTCAGGGGTGAGCGCGGTAGTAGGCAACTGCGAGATCCACCACCATTCCGTAGCTCTTCGTTCCTTCCTTCGCGCCCTGTGATTGCAGATAGAGATCGTTGGTTGCCTGGCTGACAGTAGCGGCGACGTTTTCTCTGTATTTTTCAAAAAAGTGTGCGTAGGCGGTGCGCTCTGCGCGCATTTGTACGGGGAGCCGCTCGTAGCTTTGGCGGTAGAGGCTTGCATCGGCGGAATAGAGCGCGGAGGCGACGTATTCATAGACGTTGAGCAACGCGCTGTACCGCAGATAGGGATCCTCCGATTCGAGGCAGACGAGAAATGCGATGAAATTCGCTTCATCCTCGCGTGCGATGCCGCGTTGGTGTGCAAGCTCGTGCGCCGCAGTGTAGGGAATGGTATAATCGGGGAAATTGACGTTGATGTTCGCCTCCCCCGTAAAGAAGGTGTAAACACCCGTGATGTGCGTATAGGACATTGGCTCGCTGAGCATAACGGGCTTGATTCTGCTGCGGAAGGTGTGCAAAAAGTCCTCCTTTTCGCAGAAGCGATCGTATGCGTCAAGCAGCTTTTCGTTCATTTCTGCCTGTGAATAGGGCATAACGGATGCCCCGTCGGGAGCGAAAACGATCTCATCCGTGAGCGTGCGAAGCTCCTCGGAAAGCCGCTCCGCCGTTTGATAAAGCTCCTCGGCGCTCACCTTTTGGCGGTCGAGAGAGAGCTTTTGATCAAGCGTTGTGCCAAAATAGCCCGCGGCAAAATTCCACACGAAGAGGATCGCCACGACGCAGATGCCCGAAAACAGGATGCCGACGTAGACGAGCGTATCGTGCGCGCGGTCAGTGTAGTGACGGTAGGCGATGACAACGAGCAGAACGATCCACAGCGGAATGAGCAGGAGCAGCAGCTCGGTGAGCGAGAAGGGGAGGAGATTGGTCAGATAAGCCAGCAGCATCCGACCGATCGAGCTTACGTGGCGGTTAAACCAATCCGCAAAGCTCGGGAGCTGTGTAAAGAGGACGTAGAGGATCGCGCTGACGGCGGTCAGTGCGTAGATGCCCCAACAGACAATGGGAAGCTTTTTCTTTGGCATCAAGACTTTGTGACCTCCTTTGCAAGGATTTCCTCGAGCGTCAGATGAGGAAAATGGATCCGCAGGAGGGTGAGAAGATCCGTTGGAAGCGGGGCATAGACCGTCGTGGATTCCTGCGTTTTGGGGTGTGGGAAGGTGAGCGCGTAGGCGTGGAGCGCGTGACGCGAAATTTCCTTGACGGGGGTGCCGTAGAGATCGTCTCCCGTGATCGGGTGACCGAGATGGGCAAAATGGACGCGCAATTGGTGCGTTCTGCCCGTAATGGGGCGTGCCTCGACGAGCGTATGACCGTTTCCCACGGCAAGCACGCGATATTCGGTGCGTGCCGCGTCCGCGTCGGGTGCATCGGGAGAGCAGACCTCACGCACGATGATGCTTTCTGCGGTGCGGTGGAGGCAGGCATCAATAACGCCCTCGCGCACCGTCATCTCCCCGTCGAGAACGGCGAGATATCGCTTTTTGATCAAGCCGTCCGAGAGAGATCTCGTCAAACGCCCTGCGGTGAGCTTGTTTCTTGCCACCAGCAAAAGTCCGCTTGTGTTGCGGTCGAGGCGATTGATGGGGCGAAAAACAAAGGGAATTCCCGTTTTGGCGTAGCGGAAGGCGAGCGCGTTTGCAACCGTGTCGTCGTAGTGATCGTGGGAGGGATGCGTGGGCATATCCGCGGGCTTGCAGGGAATGACAAGATCCTCGTCCTCATAAAGGATCGGGAGGGGGAGATCGACGGGACGGATGCGGTCGGAGGATTCGGTATCCTCAACGGCGACGCGCAGAAGCTCGCCCTCGCGCAGGATATGCCGTACCGTGCAGTGCATACCGTCAACGGTGATGCCGTCCTCGCGGTATTTGAGATGCTTGAGCATTTTTGTGGAGGGCCTCAGATATTGACGCAAAAAAGCAAGCACGGTCATACCGTCCTGCTCACGCGTGATGGAATATTGCATACAAGTCCCTCCTTTCTCTGCTTTTCACGCTTTATTATACCATCTTTTTTACCTCATTACAAGATTGATTTGCCGACGGAATGTAAATAATTATCTTTTTTTACAACACTCTTGCGAAATGCGAAAAACTGTGGTAAAATAAAAAGGATGAATCCGATTTGGAAAAGAAAGGATCGACGATATGAAACGATTTTTCACGCTGGTGCTGGCGCTTTTGCTCCTTGTAACCCCTCTGCTCTCCTGCGGAGACGGCTGCGGGGAGGGGGACGGAGGCACGACTCCGCAGGCAACCGAGCCTCCCGTACAGCCGCCGCAGGTCCCCGATCCCATAGTGGATAACAATAACTACCGTGCCGAAGCGGAGGCGTATTTTGCCGCGATCTCCACCTCGCGCGAATCCGATTTCGTTTACGATTTCGACACGAACGGTAAAGCACGGATTCTCTCCTATAAGGGAGGGGCAACAAGCGTGCGCATTCCCGAAACCGTGGGGATCGGATTGCCCGTTCGCTCGATCGCGGACGGCGCGTTTGCAAACAATACGGCGCTCAAGGCGCTCGTCATCCCCAATTCGGTCGAAACGATCGGAAAGGGCATTCTGGAGGGATGCACGGCGATCGAGGCGATCTCCGCTCCGTTTTTTGCGGCGAATGCGACAGAGGCACAGTATGCAGGGTATTTGTTCGGCCTTGAGAGCTACCGTGATCATACGAAGATCCCTGCCTCCCTTGCATACGTTCGTGTGAGCGGCGCGGCGGCAGTCCTGAGCGATTACGCGTTTTCGGAATGTCAGCAGATCCGTACGGTTCTTTTGAGCGATATGGTGAAAAAGGTTGGGAAATTCGCGTTTTACGATTGCGAATCACTCAAGTACGTCGATATGGATCATCTGACCGAGATCGGTAATTACGCGTTTGCCTCCTGCCGCGTGTTGGTTCGCGCAACGATGAGCAGGGAGATGCTCTCGATCGGGCTCGGTGCCTTTCAGGGCTGCGGCGCGCTCTCCGAAATGACGCTTCCCTTTGTGGGCGGCTCCAAAGAGAGCAATGCCTTCCTCGGCTATCTCTTCGGCGCATCCACACACGAATTTACGGCGGGCTTCCTGCCTGCGTATCTGCGCCGCGTAACGGTTCTTGAGGGTTGTACGTCGCTCTCGGATTACGCGTTCTTCGAATGCTCCTCCTTGCGCGAGGTCAAGCTTCCCGCAACGCTGACCACCGTTGGCGTGCGTGCCTTTGAGAAATGCACCGCGCTGGAGTCGATCGTACTGCCCGATGCGGTGCGTACGGTGCGTGAAAACGCATTCTTCGGTTGCTCGTCGCTCGCGAGCCTTCAGCTCGGAAACGGACTGCAGATCCTCGGTGCCAACGTATTTTACGGTTGCTCCGCGCTTAAATCCGTGACGCTCCCCGCAAGCCTCGGTTTCCTCCCCGCATCCGCGTTTGCCGATTGCAGAGCGCTTGAGAGCATCGACCTCGGCGGAGTGACAAGGATCGGGAAAAATGCCTTCCATAATTGCTCGGCGCTCTCGACCGTTCACGCGCACGGAGAGGTTGAGCTGGAGGACGGAAACGATCGGGTGAAGGAAATTTTGGAGAAATAATAAAATTTTTTTGAAAAAATATACGAAAAAATTCAAAAAATTGTAAAAAAACTATTGCAAATCATTTTTTTGTGTGTTATAATGAGCTATCAATATAATATTGGAGGTCATAAAATCATGACAAATAAGAACACGAAGCGCGCTCTTTTCACTTCTCTTATGGTTATGGTACTTTGCGCCGCTATGCTCGTCGGTACGACGTTCGCGTGGTTTACCGACAGCGTTACCAGTGCGGGCAACAAGATCATGTCCGGTTCTCTCAAGGTAGACCTTGAGGTTTGGAAGGATGGAAAGTTCGAATCGATCAAGGACGATCAGACTCCCATCTACACCTATCAGAATTGGGAGCCCGGCTACACCGACGTACAGTTCTTCAAGATCGAGAACGAGGGAACTCTTGCACTCAAGTGGAAGGCGACCTTCAGAACTGCGAACGGAGTGGCTCTCTCTGCACTTGCTGACGTTATCGACGTTTACGTTTGCACCACTCTCACCGAGTATCCTGCAGACCGTTCTGTCATCGACAGCTGGACGCATGTTGGTACGGTTGCTGATTTTGTCAACACCATTGAGGATACCACCAACGGAACCTTGGCTCCGAAGGGTCAGACCGGCGACTTTGCATATCTCGGACTTGCACTTGTAATGCGCACCGATGCAGGCAATACCTACCAGGAGCTTGATCTTGGCGGTGCGTTTGACATCAGAATCCTTGCAACCCAGCAGATCGCTGAAGAGGACGCGTTTGACTCTCTCTACGATGAGGACGCAGAATTCGATCAGTAATTTACATTACATAAAAAAGAACAGACCAACAGGTCTGTTCTTTTTTTGTTATTTCATTGCCTCGTCGAGGTAGGACTCGGGGATGCCCTTGGGGAAGACGACGGCACGGGAATCGGCGGCGTCGGTCTGTCCGAGGATCCAATACGCGCCTCCTGCAGAGAGCAACGTATCCAACGCAAAGGAGACGTAATCGCTTTGCGGGAGTGTGGCGGTGGGGCACTGAATGAATACGTGGGCGTGTAAAAGTGCGCGTGAGAGCGTGCCGTAGCAGCTTGCGGTGCTCTCAATGAGGCGGACGTATGCACCCTTTTGCACGAGGATCTCCTCAAGCATCTGGGCATCCGCATCGTCCGAGGATGCAAGAATGACGACCTCGCGATGCTCCGACCAGATTTTGGAGGTGATGGGAGGACAGACGAAATTGCTTTCTTCTTCCTTTTCCTCCCGTCGCTCGACGAATCCGATCGGCGTTGCCCCTGCAATGGGAGAGGTGGTTTCTACCAGAACACCGATCGGAATTTCCCCGTGCGATGCGATGGCAGTATCCTGAATGCGGCAGAACAGCTCGTCTGTTGCCATTTTTAAAAGTCCGTCGGTGATCGATTCACAGCAAAGCACGCGCGCGCTCAGAACCGAGCCGCTCTTGACGCGAGAGGTGAGATCCCGCAGGAAGGAACGAAGGAGATCGGTGTGAGGGATCCCGTGCTTTCCGATCGCGGGGCGGAGACAGTAGACGGCGTTGCCCTCGGCGCTATGCGTAGCCGAAATCGGCTTGCCCTCCGCTGCCGCGTAAACCGTCAGGCGAGGGTGCGTGATTTCCGCATCGGTCAGAAGGGAGGTCACCGCCGCGGGGATCCCAAGCTCGGTCTGCAAGCGGAAGAGTCCGAGAACGGAGGAAAGCCCACTGCCGATCGCCTGCTCGGAGGTGGTTACCGCCTCGGGGAGCGTGAGACCCACTGCGAGGCGTGTTTCGGTGTAGTTGCGCCCCGATGCGGCAAGGGTGACGATGGGGGCGAGTGCCGTGTAAAATGCATTTTTATAGAACGAGGAGGTCGGCTCGCAGAAGGCGGTGGCACAAAGCGTGCCGTGGATCTCTGCGGTTTCCGCCACGAGGCGATCGCCGTTGTTTTGCAGATACGCGCAGGAGGATGCCGAGGTGGGAACGTGACGGATCTGCTGCGGCTCTCGGTGTGCCTCCCCCGCAAGCCGTGCGCTGACAGGGGTTGCGTGCAAAAGCGATTGCAGGAAGCTGTCCTTGAGGGAGAAAAGCTCCTCGGAATGCTCCTTGACCGTGATCCGATCGTTCTCCTTGACCGACGCGAAGCAGACCGCGTGAATTCCGTTTGCCTCTGCGTGGTCGCAGGTTTCGCGGAGCTTTTCGCCCGGGAGCACCGCAAAGTGACAGCCCGTAAAGGATTCCGTCAGCGGTAAAAGGGATGCCATACTCTCGTTCTCCGAGAGGCGCGTGATGTCGATCTCAAGTCCCGCGCGAAGCTGAAGCAGGAGGGAGGGGAGGAGTCCACCCGAACGGACCGAATACAGCCGCTTCCAGGGGGTTGTATCTCCCATTGCGCGCAGCATATCGCTGACAGATTTTTGATAATGAAGCATATTCTTGACACTCTTTGGCAAGAAAAGCACCAGGACGTCGCCCTGATTGGGGGCACCCGTCAGACCGTTCTTTTGCAGGATGCGGAGACGGTGGCGCGAGCCGGAAATGCCAAAGCAGGAGCTATCCGCGAGCGCCTGCTTTTTTCGGTGCGTATCCTCAAGGAGGAGCGTGCGGTGGGGGAGGGCGTGTTGCTTGCCCGTTTGCTCAAGATAATCGTTTGCAACCGTGAATGCCTCTGCGAGCGTGATGGGAGAGACCGCGTTGGGGCGCAGCGTGCGTCGCTTTTCCTGCAGGTCGGCATAGGTCTCCGTAGCGAAGGCATCGGTTGCGGTAAACACGTCGATTGCGAGATTGGTGGGGGAGGGGGTACGCTTTGCAGCCAACGTGTCGAGCAGGCGCAATTCTCCGATGATGGGATCTCTTCGCTCGGTCAGGCGGTAGTAGTCTGCACAGAATTGCAGCTGCTCCTCGTCCATAGAGAGTGAGAGATCGATCTTGAGCTTTTGAAGCTGATTTTTGGAATATCGTCCGAATTTTCGGACTGTTCCCGTAAGTTTGCTCATAGCAGATCCTTTCTTACTGTTGACATGGGAGATCAAGCTCTCCAAAGCAGTGTTCTCCGTCGTTGCCCGTAACGGTAACGGAGAGGGACTTGGCGTGCGGGAAATTGCTGCCGCGGCAGACGACCTCTACAAATTCGGGGGTGTGTCCCGAGGCATTTCCGTTCTCGAAGGTCTCAAAGAGAACCGAGACCTGCTTGCCCGTAAAGGTGTCGAGGATCTCGCGTCGGATCTCGCTTTGGAGCGACGAGAGACGTGCCGCACGCGCGTGCTTGATCTGATCGGGAATCTGTCCCTTCATTGTGGCGGCAGGCGTGCCCGCACGCTTGGAATAGGGGAATACGTGGATCATCAGGAATTTTGCACGGCGAACGAATTCCATCGTCGTTTCAAAATCCTCGTCGCTCTCCTGCGGAAAGCCGACGATCATATCGGTTGTAAATTGCACGTCGGGCATTGCGGCACGAAGCCGCTCCATTCCCTCAAGTGCCATACGGGTGTTGTATTTTCGCTTCATCAAGGCAAGCACGCGGTCTGATCCGCTTTGCATGGAAAGATGAAAATGCGGAGCGAGGGAGCGGAGACGTGCAATGCGCGAGACGAATTCGGGCTTGATGATGGAGGGATCGAGCGAGCCGAGGCGAACCCTGCCGATGCCGGGGATGGCATCGATCTCCTCCAGCAGGTCGGGAAGTCGGTAGGAGTCGAGATCCTTTCCGTAGGAGCCCGTTTCAATGCCTGTCAGTACGATCTCCCGACAACCGCCCGCAACGAGTCCGCGCACCTCGCGCAGGACATCCTCTCGGGATTTGGAGCGGATCGAGCCGCGCGCATTCGGAATGGTGCAATAGGTACATCTGCTCTCACATCCGTCCTCGATCTTGACGTAGGCACGGGTGCGGTCAAATTTTTTGATCGTCATAGGCTCAAAGCCATAGGCATCGGGGGCAGGGACACAAACCGTGGGGGCCTCTGCCTTTTTGCCGCTTGCAACCAATTTTCTTGCCGCATCCACGACCGAGAGCTTCTCGGCGTTTCCGCAAACGTAGTCCACTCCCGCAATTCTTGCCGCCGCCTCGGGCTGTGTCTGAGACATACATCCCGTTACAAGCACGTAAGCGTTCGGATTTTGCTTGATGGCACGGCGAATGAATTGGCGCGCCTTGCGGTCGGATTCTGCGGTTACGGTGCAGGTGTTGATGACGTAAATATCGCAATGCTCGCTCGGGTGAAGGACACAAAAGCCCGCAGATTCAAATTGCTCCGCGATCGCCTCGGATTCATATTGATTGACCTTACAGCCGAGTGTATAAATTCCAACGGTGAGATTTGACACGCGCATATCGCCTCCTATCCTGATTCTATCTTTCTTATTTTACCACGAAATGGCGCCAATGTAAAGAAATAAAATGTAAAAAATCACGCGGAAATGAAAAAATGACTTGAAAAGAGGCGAAAAGCATTGTATAATAAAGCCGTGCAGATCAATTTGAAAAAGGAGAGCGGGGGCACGTTGATAGGGCGTTCCCCGCCTATGTGTTTTATGCATATTTTGAAGGTTGGAAAAAACGATGCGGGGCAGAGGCTGGATAAGTTTCTTGCCAAGGCGGTGCGGGGACTCCCGATGTCGCTGATGTACAAATACATCCGCACCAAAAAGATCAAGGTCAACCGTGCGCGCACGCAACAGAGCTATATGCTTGCCGAGGGGGACGAGATTCAGCTTTTCATAAGGGAGGAGTTCTTTGACGTTCCCGCCAAGGATGAGGATGCGCTCTTCCGCATTCGTCCGAAGCTGGAGATCCTTTATGAGGATGAAAATATTATGCTGCTCAATAAGCGCCCGGGCGTGCTGGTCCACGAGGATACGGCGGCAACCGAAAACACGCTTGTCCTTCATATGAAGGCGTATCTTGCGCAGAAGGGGGAATACGATCCCGCGAGCGAGCAAAGCTTTGCGCCTGCGCTCTGCAATCGGATCGACCGCAATACGGGTGGCATCGTGATCGCCGCGAAGAATGCCGAGGCGCTCCGCGAGATGAACGAAAAGATCCGCGAGGATCGCTTGCACAAGTTTTATCTGTGCGCCGTCCACGGTACTCCCACCAAGCGTGAGGCAACGCTGACAGGCTGGCTCCGTAAGAACAGCGCGGAGAATATGGTGGAGATCTCGGACGTTCGCCGCGAGGGATTTAAGAATATCATCACCAAATACCGCGTGCTGAAATCCAACCGCGAGGCGAGCCTTTTGGAGGTCGAGCTGATCACGGGACGTACGCATCAGATCCGCGCACATATGGCGCATATCGGTCATCCGCTTATGGGCGACGGAAAATACGGAATCAACCGCCGTGAGCGCGAGCAGGGCTACAAATTTCAGGCGCTTTACGCCTACCGTCTCGTATTCGATTTTCCAAATGATGAGGGATGCCTGGCGTATCTGGACGGAAAAAGCTTTTCCATTCCGCGTGAGCAGGTCTGGTTTTTGAAGGATTTCGAGTAAGCTATATATAAAGGAAAAAGGGAAGGGGGATCGGAATGAAACGAATGAAACACGGCAGGGAGCTGTCAGCACTCCTCGTTGGTGCTGCCTTGACGGGGCTTACGCTTGTATTTCCCGCAATCGGATTTCTTGAATGGATCACGATGGTCCCGTTGATCTGGGGTGTGTACCGACTTGCGGATGACGAGTCGCTCCGCCTGCGTCGGGCTTACGGCTTTGGATTTCTTGCGGTTTTTGTCTACTATCTTGTTATCTATCATTGGTTCATCCGTCTCTACCCGCTTGATTTTGCAGGGCTTGGTAACGGCGCGTCTGCCGTTGTGGTGGTTGTGGGATGGCTTGGACTGTCGCTTTTGCAGGCATTGCCGGGGGGATTGATCTTTCTTGCGATGCGTGCGATCTCGAAAACGCCGATCCTGCGTCGCTTGCCGCTTTTGCGTCCCTTTGTGTTTGCGGCACTGTGGGTGATCTTTGAGTGGAGCTCCACGCTGACCTGGACGGGTGTTCCGTGGGGCAGACTTGCACTGGGACAGATCGATCTGCTCCCCATGCTTCAGAGTGCCTCGCTCCTCGGCTCATATTTTGTAAGCTTCCTTCTCCTTTGCGTGAACGGATTGATCGCCTATGCGCTCCTTTACCGAACGAGGGAGATCCTTTGCGGCGTGTTGGCGGCGGGACTTTTGCTTTCCAATCTATCCTATGGATTGATCGCCCGTGCGCTCCCCGTCAAGGTCGATTCCACCGTAAAGGTTGCCGTGATTCAGGGAAACATCAATTCGCACGATAAGTGGAGCGGCAACAGCCTCTCCAAGACACGAGCATATTATGCTGATCTGACACGCAGTGCGGCGAGCGAGGGGGCGGAGCTTGTACTGTGGCCCGAGACCGTATTGCCGTTTTCGCTGTATCACCGCTCGGAGATAAAGGATTTTCTGTCCTCGCTCGCACGGGAATGCAACGTCACGCTTGTCGTCGGGGCATTTTACCGTGAATCGGCGGAGCGCGAATATAACGTTTTGTATCTGGTGGATCCCGACGGCAGGATCCGCGACGAGCGATATGCCAAGCGGCATCTCGTTCCGTTTGGGGAATACGTGCCGATGGAAAAGCTGATCGAGGCGGTCATTCCGCCCCTTGCATCGCTTTCCGATCTTGGCGGATC
Organism: Eubacteriales bacterium; assembly: GCA_045632205.1. Taxonomy (GTDB): domain Bacteria; phylum Bacillota; class Clostridia; order Oscillospirales; family CAG-272; genus UMGS1865. The sequence continues at coordinate 5,154 of JAZQWH010000017.1, read as the reverse complement.
CCTGACCGCGGGGGAGGGCAGCGCCCTGTTTGAGACTGCGCACGGTACGCTCGGCTCGCTCATCTGCTTCGATTCCATTTATGAGCAGTTGATGCTGGAAAGCACGCGGGACGGTGCAGAGCTTTTCCTGGTCTCGAGCAATGATTCGTGGTTCTACGATTCGGCGGCGGTCTATCAGCACGAGGCACAGTCACGACTCCGCGCGATCGAGAGCGGACGGTATTTCGTCCGTGCCGCCAATACGGGAATTTCCTCTATCATTTCCCCCGACGGAGCTCATCTGGCTTGGATCGATCCCTTGGAAAAGGGCTATGCCGTGGCAGAGGTCGGCGTGACCGACCGTACCACCCCATACGTTGCGGTTGGAAATCTTCTCGTCTATCTTTCCATCGCCTTTCTCGCGGGTGTTGCGGGATACGGAATCTATCTCAAACACTCCAAAAAAGAGGACTTTGCGTCGTCGCTTGATGAAAACAGCAAGGATAATTGTGATTGATGCACAAAGATGCACGCTTTGAGTTTAGCAAAACGCATATGAAATGTTGAAAAAGATATATCCCTTGATATATAGGGGTATATCTTTTTTATACTTCACAAACGCTGTGATCTATGTTAAAATCTTAACAAAGGTTGTTAAAAGTTTGACAATCGAGTGAAAAAGAACGAAAAAGCTTTTCAGAGAGAAAGGATTACGGTTACAAATGGAAAACAAAACGTATCAGATCGTTGACAGCGTAGAGAAGCTGGAGCAGGCGCTTGCCCGCATCAGAGAGGCACAGAAGCAGTTTGCAACCTACACGCAGGAGCAGGTTGATCGGATCTTCCTTGCGGCTGCAACCGCAGCAAACAAGGCGCGCATTCCGCTTGCTAAGCAGGCAGTTGCGGAGACGGGCATGGGTATCGTCGAGGATAAGGTCATCAAGAACCACTATGCATCCGAGTATATCTACAATCAATATAAGGACGTTAAGACCTGCGGCGTGATCGAGGAGGATCGCGCTTACGGCACCAAGAAGATCGCTGAGCCGATCGGTGTTGTTGCGGCGGTAATTCCCACCACCAACCCCACCTCCACCGCGATCTTCAAGACCCTTCTTGCACTCAAGACGAGAAACGGTATCATCATCAGCCCTCATCCCCGCGCAAAGCTCTCCACCATCGCGGCGGCAAAGATCGTTCTTGAGGCGGCTGTTGCGGCAGGCGCGCCCGAGGGCATCATCGGTTGGATCGACGTTCCCAGCCTGGAAATGACCAACCTTGTAATGAAGGAAGCGGATATTATCCTTGCAACGGGTGGCCCCGGTATGGTCAAGGCGGCGTATTCCTCGGGCAAGCCCGCGCTGGGTGTCGGTGCAGGTAACACCCCCGCGATCATTGACGAGAGCGCAGATATTCTGCTCGCCGTCAACTCCATCATTCACTCCAAGACCTTCGATAACGGTATGATCTGCGCATCCGAGCAGTCGGTCATCGTCCTTGACAGCATTTACGATGCGGTCAAGAAGGAATTTGCGGACAGAGGCTGCTATTTCCTCGACGCGGAGGAGACCGAGAAGGTTCGTAAGACCATTCTGATCAACGGCGCGCTCAACGCAAAGATCGTCGGTCAGCTTCCCGTAACCATTGCGGCGCTTGCAGGCGTAACGGTGCCCGAAAGCACCAAGATCCTCATCGGTGAGGTCGAGAGCGTGGAGCTTTCCGAGGAGTTTGCTCACGAGAAGCTTTCTCCCGTTCTTGCAATGTACCGCGCAAAGACCATCGGAGAGGCGTTCGACAAGGCAGAACGCCTGATCGCGGACGGCGGCTACGGTCACACCTCCTCCATCTATCTCAACGTGCTTACCGAGCAGGAAAAGCTTGCCGAATTCCAGGCGAGAATGAAGACCTGCCGCGTGCTGGTCAACACCCCCTCTGCACAGGGCGGTATCGGTGACATCTACAACTTCAAGCTTGCTCCCTCCCTGACGCTGGGATGCGGCTCCTGGGGTGGCAACAGCGTTTCCGAAAACGTTGGCGTTAAGCACCTCATCAATATTAAAACCGTGGCAGAGAGGAGAGAAAATATGCTTTGGTTCCGCGCACCCCAGAAGATCTACATCAAGAAGGGCTGCCTGCCCGTCGCGCTTGACGAGCTTGGCACCGTTATGAACAAGAAGAAGGCGTTTATCGTAACCGACTCCTTCCTCTACCAGAACGGTCACACCAAGCCCATTACCGCAAAGCTTGACGAGATGGGAATCCGTCACACCACGTTCTTCAACGTTGCTCCCGATCCCACGCTCGCTTGCGCGAAGGAGGGCGCGGCACAGATGGCTGCCTTCCAGCCCGACGTGATCATCGCACTCGGCGGCGGCTCTGCAATGGACGCGGCAAAGATCATGTGGGTGATGTACGAGCATCCCGAGGCAGACTTTATGGATATGGCGATGCGCTTTATGGACATCCGTAAGCGTGTTTACACCTTCCCCAAGATGGGCGAGAAGGCATATTTCGTTGCGATCCCGACCTCCGCAGGTACGGGCTCCGAGGTCACTCCCTTTGCGGTCATCACCGATGAGGTGAGTGGAGTTAAGTATCCTCTCGCAGACTATGAGCTTCTTCCCAATATGGCGATCGTTGATGCGGACTTCCATATGACCGCTCCTCGCGGACTGACCGCCGCATCGGGTATCGACGCGGTTACCCACGCACTTGAGGCGTATGCTTCGATGCTCGCAACCGACTACACCGACGGTCTGGCACTTCGTGCGCTCAAGATGATCTTCGAGTATCTCCCCCGCGCATACGACAACGGCGCAAACGATCCCGTTGCACGCGAAAAGATGGCGAATGCCGCAACGATGGCGGGTATGGCGTTTGCAAACGCATTCCTCGGTGTCTGCCATTCTATGGCACACAAGCTCGGCGCATTCCATCATCTCCCCCACGGTCTCGCAAACGCACTGATGATCGATGAGGTCCTTCGCTTCAACGCGACCGAGACGCCCACCAAGATGGGAACCTTCTCTCAGTACGATCATCCTCACACCCTTGCGCGCTACGCTGAGGTTGCAGATTACCTCGGACTTGGCGGCAAGACCGACGAGGAGAAGCTTGAGCGTCTGATCGCGGCTCTTGACGAGCTGAAGGCAAGAGTTGGCATGAAGCCCGCGATCCGCGATTACGTTGCGGACGAGGCTGACTTTATGGCACGTCTTGACGAGATGGTCGAGCAGGCATTCGACGATCAGTGCACGGGCGCAAATCCCCGTTATCCGCTTATGAGCGAGATCAAGAAGATGTACCTCAACGCTTACTACGGTACGCACGAAACGGTTTAAGAAAGAGAGGAAGAACAGATGAATTTTTCCAAGATCATTGCGGTAAGAGCCGACAAGACCGTTTACCGCGACGGCGACAAGGCGATCAAGGTCTTTGACGAGAGCTATTCCAAGGCAGACGTTTTCAACGAAGCGCTCAACCAGGCAAGAGTTGAGGAGACGGGACTCAAGATCCCCAAGCTTCTCGACGTAGAGAAGATCGACGGCAAGTGGGTGCTTGTAACCGAGTACGTTCCCGGTAAGACGCTTGCACAGCTGATGGAGGAGAATCCCGAGAAGCTTGAGGAGTACATCGACCGTATGGTGGAGCTCCAGCTTGAGATGCACGGCAAAAAGGCACCTCTGCTCAACAAGCTCAAGGACAAGATGACCCGTAAGATCAGCGCGACCGAGCTGGACGCGACTACCCGCTACGAGCTGCACGAGCGCCTCGAGGGTATGCCAAAGCACAATAAGGTCTGCCACGGTGACTTCAACCCCACCAACATCATCATCACTCCCGATGATGAGGCGTATATCATCGACTGGGCACACGCAACGCAGGGTAACGCTGCTGCGGATGCGGCGCGCACCTACCTCCTCTTCCGTCTGGAGGGCAACGTCAAGGCGGCTGAGTATTACCTCAAGACCTTCTGCAAGAAGAGCGATACCGCTATGCAGTACGTTCAGAAGTGGCTTCCCATCGTTGCCGCTTCGCAGTCGGTCAAGGGCAAGGCTGAGGAGAGAGAATTCCTTCTCGGTTGGGTCAACGTCGTTGAATTTGAATAATGATAGCTTGCAAGCGCACGGAGCGATCCGTGCGCTTGCTTTTTGTCAGAATCCGTCGCTTTTGCGTATGCTTACAGTAGGGGAGAGCGGTCGCTTTCCGCAATACGGAAAAAGGGGACGGTGTGAGACGTGACGGCTGTAATATTCGGAATTCTGATCCCGCTTCTGGGAACGGCACTGGGAGCGGCTTTTGTGTTTTTGATGTGGAAGGAGCTGAGGCTATCGGTGCAGAGCGCACTTTCGGGCTTTGCGGCGGGGATCATGACGGCTGCCTCGGTGTGGAGCTTGCTGATCCCCGCGATCGAGCGCTCGGCAGGGCTTGGGACGTTTGCGTTTCTGCCTGCGGCGATGGGACTTTTGTGCGGTGTGATGCTTTTGCTCTGGCTCGATGCCATCGTACCGCGACTCTATTCGGGGGTGGGGGAGAACGCAACGTCGCGGATGATCTTTGCGGTCACGCTTCACAATCTTCCCGAGGGGATGGCAGTCGGGGCGGTTTTCGCAGGCGTTCTGGCAGGGGAGGGCGGTGGCTCGATGGCAGCGGGCGTGGTGCTTGCCATCGGTGTTGCCGTGCAGAATATTCCGGAGGGGGCGATCATCTCAATGCCGCTCCGCGCACGCGGTGCATCACGGGGACGCGCGTTTGCAGGCGGCGCACTTTCGGGGGCGGTGGAGCCGATCGGTGCGGCATTGACTCTGCTTGCCGCACGCGTGATCCTGCCCGTTCTTCCGTTTTTGCTGGGGCTTGCGGCGGGAGCGATGCTCTACGTTGTTGCGGAGGAGCTGATCCCCGAGGTGGCGGAGAGCGGACACGGACGGGTGGGCACGGTGCTGTTTGCCGTCGGCTTTGCCGTAATGATGGCGCTCGACGTTGCATTGGGATAAAAGAAGCTCTGCTTTGTCCCGTATGATCCTCCGATTTTGATATAATTGTTAATAAATTGTAAAAAATGAAAAAAGGTGTTGATTTTACTATAATGGTATGGTAAAATACTTTGGTCTGCGAAAAAGCAGACGAAAAATAATACACACACCGGACCATAGTTGCAGCGGTGCCGCGTTTGCG
>JAZQWH010000016.1:0-5490 GCA_045632205.1 Eubacteriales bacterium | reverse complement strand
GCAAGCTCAATGGAGTTAATGCCGAGATCATTCGTCAGCTCGGATTCCATGGTGATCTCTGCAGGATCAAGCTGAAGCTCTTCTGCAAGAAGGTCTCTCAATGTTTCAAACATAGTAAGTATTGACTCCTTTCATATCATTGTTTTTATTATACCATAAAATTGTACTTTGTCAAGGGAATGTTCTTCAAAAAGTCTGACAAAGCACTGATTTTTTCATTTAAATCCGAAAAATGCTCGGAAATATTCGGGAGAGGGGGGGAGCGTTTGTGCAGATATTCAAAAACAGACCGCTTGCAGGCTTTGCGTGCTCGCTTGCATTTTGTGCGCTGCTGGCACACATCTTGGGAAAAGACCTTAAATTTCAGGTGATCCTTTGGATTGGGATTGCATCCGTATGCGCGCTCCTGCTTTCGATCGTTTGGCGGTATGCCGGACGTCTTTTGCCGCTTTTGCTCGGTGCATTGCTTGCTTTTTCCTCATCGTATTTGTATTTTGACCGTTACCTCGCACAGTGCCGGGAGACGGTTGGCGAGGAGCTTTTGGTGGAGGGGGTTGTCATTCACCGTGCAGATGCCACGGAGTTTGCATCAACATTCGGAGTCAGGTTGGAAAGGATCGGGGAGCAGCCGAGTGGCGAGAAGGTGATCCTCTCGTGCGAATATCCCTCCGCACTGCAGATCGGGGATTCCTTTGTTGCAACCGTTACACAGAGAGAATTTACAAAAGGAGCTCGCTTTGACGAGCTTCGTTACTATAATGCTGACGGCTATACAAGGATCCTTGCGTGCGAAAGCGCCGAGGCGTGTACCGTTACCGAACACGGAAAAGGCGGTCTTCCCGTTCTCCTGAAAAAGTGGAACTCGGCGCTTTCCGCGCGAATGAGCGAAGCGATCGGACGGGAAGAGGGGGCGCTTGTATCTGCCGTTTTGCTCGGAAATCGGGAGGGGCTTTCCGATGAGACGCAAATGCATTTTCGCCGTACGGGTGTTTCGCATTTGCTTGCGCTGAGCGGAATGCACGTATCGATCCTGATCGGAGCATTGGAGCTTCTTTTACGTCGCCTACGGGTTGGAAAGCTGATCCGTGCAGGGATCATGCCTGTTGTATTGATTGCATATCTTGCCTTAACGGGCTTTTCTCCGTCTGCCGTGCGAGCGGTTCTGATGGTCTGCGTTTTATATCTCGGATTTTTATTGCGAGCGGATTACGATTCCTTGACCGCGCTTTCCGCGGTTCTGTCGGGAATGCTGCTTCTGACCCCGTATGCCGTTGCCGATCTTTCGATGTGGATGTCTTATCTGGCGGCAGCATCGATCATTGTGTTTTATCCGTGGATCGCCAAAATGGGAGGCGTAATTGAAGGGAAAAAGCATACGTCATTCCATTGGGTACGAAAAATTGTTGCAAAGGTCTTTGAAGCTTTTTTGATCGGATCGGTTGCAACGGCGGCACTTCTTTGGCTTTCCGCCGAGGCTTTTGGCGGAATGTCGGTTCTTGCCATACCCGCAACGTTGCTGTTTTCCTTGCCCTTGGCGGCATTGTTGATCCTTTCGATCCTTCTGCTGCTGTTTCCATACTTGCCGATCGTAGCGGCACCCTGTCGCATATTGGCGCGGTGGATGCTTGAAGCTGCAAGGTCGCTTTCCAATCTTTCCGATATCGATCTTGCCGTTGGCTCTAACCTTGAAACGGTGCTGCTGATTCTCCTTTCTGCGCTTCTTGTTACCTTGGCTGTCGGAAAATGGAAGCACGCATCTTTTCTGCTCCTTGTTCCGCTTTTGACAGCGACTGTTTACGGTGCCTCGATCCTGACGACCGATCTTTCCGATCGGAGCTACTTATCAGCGGAGGCGAGCGGATGCGGATTTGCTATGCTTTCCGAGGAGGGGGAGCTGATTGCGGTCGACTTTAACGCAAGTGATTCTGCAGATGCTGTGCGACTGACAGACCTTGCAAGGGAAAATCGTTGTACGGAGCTTGACGAGCTGATCCTGACCGATTATGATAACCGCAGGGTGTACGTTCTTTCCTGTATTGCGGAGCGGATGCCCGTTCGTTGCCTGAGGCTGAGACCCGTGCAAAACGATTATGAGCGTGCCGTTGCCGCGCGGATCGAGGAGGTAGCAACGCTTTACGGAATTGAGGTTCGGTACGATCTGTTTGGAATTCCGCCGAGCTTGGGAGATCCGTACAAGTGGGAGCTCTATCCTCCGACAGCAGAATAAAAAAGCCGTGCTTCAGTGTCGAAGCGCGGCTCTTTTCATATACTTTTAGTGTTGAGGGGACCTGACTCTCGGATTACAGCTACACGGAAAGGACGAATCGGTTATGGCGAAGATTGCACTTCTTGGAGGCGATGAAAGACAGATCTACACGGCACGAATGCTTGCGAGAAGGGGGAGATCGGTTCACGTTTGGGGATTGGGAAGGGAAGAAAAACGGTTGTGTCCCGCCTCGGCTTGCGAGAATCCTCACGAGGCGCTCGCGGATGCCCGTGTGCTGATTTTGCCGCTTCCTTGTACCGTTGACGGCGTGCGTGTCAACTGCCCGTTGGAGAGAGATGCCTCCTTCCGATTTGCGTCGTTGTTTGAGGAATGGAAGGGCGATCTTGTGCTTGGAGGAAGGATTCCCGCGAGCTTGCGGGAGCTTGCACACGGAGCAGAGGTGATCGATTATTATGAAAACGAAGCGCTTCAGCTTCGGAATGCGGTTCCGACCGCGGAGGGGGCAATATCCCTTGCAATGCAAGCACTTTCCGTAACGCTGGACGGCTCTTGCGGAGCGGTGATCGGATATGGACGGATCGCCACGGTGCTTGCCGATAAGCTTACGGCACTTGGAATGCAGGTCTATCTTTATGCGCGTAAGCCGCAGGATCTGACGCGTGCCGGCATTCGCCATCTCATTCCAATGTCACTTTACGACAGGCGCGGTGACAGTACGCTGTCTCACCTGCCTCGGAACTGCCGCGTAATTTTTAATACTGTTCCGTATCCGCTCTTCGACCGAGCCGCACTTGAGGCATTGCCGCGCGATTGCGTTTATATTGAGCTCGCCTCTGCGCCGGGCGGTATGGATCTGATCGCGGCAGGAGACCTTGGCATCAAACGAATAATGGGCGGAGGACTGCCCGGAAGATGTACACCCGAGAGTGCGGGGGAGATCCTCGGCGACGTCATCGACGAGATTTTGGACACCAGGGGGGTGGATTAATTGTTAGGTTATGCATTCTGCGGCTCCTTTTGTACCCACGCGGCGGCAATCAAGGAGCTTGTTGCGTTAATTCATATGGGGTATGAAATTTTACCGATCATGAGTGAGACGGTTTGGAGGACGGACACTCGCTTTGGAACGTCGGAGGAGCTTTGTCGGAGAGTTGAGGAGCTTTGCGGACGGGAGATCGTGCATACGGTTGTGGGTGCGGAGCCGCTCGGCCCTGCACAGCCGCTTGAGGCATTGTTGATCTCTCCTTGCACGGGAAATACACTTGCAAAGATCGCAAACGGAATTACCGATACGGCGGTCTGTATGGCGGTAAAGGCGCATCTGCGGAGCGACCGACCGCTTGTCATTTCACTCGCCTCAAACGACGCTCTTTCCGCCAATCTGCAAAATATTGCAAAGCTGCTTTCCAGAAAGCACGTGTATTTCGTTCCGATGAATCAGGACGATCCCGAGAAGAAGCCGCACTCATTGGTTGCGGATTTTTCTCTTTTGTATCCTACCTTGCACGCCGCGTTTGAGGGCAGACAGTTCCGTAAGCTCTTTTTGTGAATCGCGGTAAAATAACGTTCCAAGCCATTGCCGATCCTCCTTCTCCAAGCCTCCCGTTAAATTCAGAAGCAGGACGTAGACGAGGAGGACGGCAATGCAATGGAAGGAGATGGAGAGTGCTGTGGGCATTCTTGCGGGCTCAATCAAGGGGAATAGCGTGCGTACGCTTGCCGTTGCGATCACGATCGCAAAAAGGGGCTTGTAGATCCACTTGAAAAGGCGAATCGGCGGGCGCTCGAGAGACAAAAGATGAGAGATGCTGAAAACCGTATTGAAGCATTCGGAAAAATAGACGGTAAAAATATATCCGCCGATTCCGTAGCGAGGCACGAGCAGCCAGACCAGGATCACCGAGATAAATGCATCGGCAATGTTGATCTTCATCGAATAGACCTGCTCTCCAAGCCCCTTCATTATGGCATCGGTTGCGGTATCGACGTACATAATGGGAATGAGGGGAGCGAGGATGCGGATGTAATATCCTGCTTGCGTGGAGGGATAGAGCGCTTCTCCGATCTCGTGGGAAAAGCAGATGAGGATTCCCGCAACACCGATGGAAAAGATCATTGAAAGTGACCAGACGCGTCCGATCATATAGCGAATCCGCTTTTTCTCTCCGCGTACCTTGGATTCCGCTACCTCAGGGACGAGAAGTCCTGCAAAGGAGGAGATCAGCGCCGCGGGGTAGAGGACAACGGGAAGAGCCATGCTCTGGATGCTTCCATATGCGATGAGCGCGGCTTGGTGCGTGCTTCCGCTGCTTCGCAGACCGATCGGAATGAGGATATGCTCTAACGTGATCAGACCTGATCTCATATATGCGGTAAATGCGATGGGAAGCGAGATGCCGATCAGCTTTTTTCCTTCACGTCTGCCTGCAGTGGGATCGGATTTTGGAAAGCTTGATTTGCGTTCGAATAAATAAAAGGATGCCGAGATCGCGCAGGAAAAAATTTCGGCAAGCGTACCGCCAAGCACCAGGGCACAGCAGGTTGCCTCAATTCCTCGTCCCATAAGGAGCGAAAGAAGCTGCATTGTCCCAAAGATCTTCAGTCCTTGCTCAAATACTTGCACCGCGGCGTTTTTGTAAACTCTTCTCACGGCTACAAAATATCCGTTGAGGGCGGAGGAAAGGGAAATGAGCGGAAGCGTGATTGCAAAGAGGCGGAGAGAGGTAACCGTCCGTGCATCGCGAAGCCATTTTTCGCCGATCGTCGGGGCAAGCAGTGCAAGGAGAGACGATGCGAGAATTCCAAAAAACAGTGCGTAGCGAATCGCCCTTCGCATAGCGGGACGGACGGCATCCAATCGACCCTCTCCGATGGCGTCCACTACGATTCTTGTCACGCCGAGATTGATTCCCGATGTGGCAAGCGTAAGCGCAAAGCCGTAAACGCCCGACATCAGAGAAAACAGCCCCATCGCCTCCGCACCGACCCGATTGGAAACGTAAACCTGAAAGCTGACGCCCACCGTACGCATCAGGAGTGCGGCACAGGTCATAAGCATCGCGTTCCAAAATAGTTTTTTTGCCTGCTTCATCTTATGCACTCCTCTCACTATTGATAATTGATTTTGTCTATTATGAACAATAAAGATGACCTCGTTTGATAAATACGTACAAAATTATATGCTGTATTTGTGCAAAATAATACATCTGCGAAAAAATTATAAAAAAACGAAAAAATCCTATTGACAAATTAAGTCAAATGTT
>JAZQWH010000015.1:0-1854 GCA_045632205.1 Eubacteriales bacterium | reverse complement strand
ACGATCGAAGAACCGATTGAAGAAACGATCGAAGAAACGATTGAAGAAACGATCGATGAAACGATTGAAGAAACGATCGAAGAAACGATTGAAGAAACGATTGAAGAAACGATCGAAGAAACGATTGAAGAGGCCGTCAAGGAGGTCGTCGAAGAAGAGATCGAAGAAGCACCGCCTGCGGTGAAGATCCGCGTGCAGGAGATCGTTTGCACTCCGCCTCCTCCGCAAGCCGCAATGCCTGTCCGAGAGGAGCCGCGCAAGCTCCCCATCCCTCCCAAAAAAGCCTCCGACCGCATCGTCATCAAGCCCGCTCCCTATACCCCCGAGGAGCAATCGGACAAAACGGACAGCACACGCGTGATCCGTCCGCCCGTGCGCGAAGCACAAGCCGCCCCCATCGTCATCCGACCGCGGCGTACCGATCCGACAACGCCTCGCCCCGTCTTGCAGAATCAACACGATACGGCATCCACTCCGCCCGTCATCATTGACGTTACAAAAAAGAGAAGAGATTGATAAATTGCTATGAAAACAACAGATAACAAAAAGCCGAAGCGACCGAGCGCAAGCATTTCCATGCCCGATCGCAAGGAGAATGATTTTCTGATCCAAAGCGATACGCCTCCCACCGAGGCAGAGCCGAAAAAGCGCACGAGCAGCTCAGCGGCAAAAAAATCAACCGCAAAAAAGACGTCCGCCGTCTCCTCCCCCGCAAAAAAGACGACGTCCGCAAAATCGGGCACAAAAAAAGCACCCTCACGCAAGAAGGTGACTGAGATCCATCCCGAGGATGAGGTGCTTCGGGAGGCGATCGAGATCGCAGAGCCGACCTCCGAGACGGAGGAGCTTCTTTCCGAGGCAGAAACTCCGTCAACGGTCGAGCAAACGGACAAGGATCCGTTAACGCTTACGTCGGCAGAATTGGAGATCGTTCCCGAGGATCAGCCCGAATGGGCATCGGCAGAGGAGGCAACACCCAAAAAATCCTCCGCATTCCGTCTCCGTCGCTCCCGCAAAAAGGAAGAGGAGCCCGCACACGAGGAATCGGTCATCGAGCGCATCCACCGAAAGAGCGGTCTCTCCGAGGAGGACGTCACGATGATGTTCGAATTGGGATATGAGAACGAGCTTGGACGCCTGGTTGGCTACGAAACGATGAAAAAGCTCCGCGTCGAGCATCTCCGCCGCTTCAGCCAATCCGAGCGCAGACACTACCGCACGGCATTCGGCTACCGCGGAGAGGAATACGTCTCCACCAAGCAGAACGAGGCGATCAAGGCTGCCTACGAGACCGACAGACGCCTCCTGCTCCATCGCGTGCTGCTGACCGCCCTGCTCACGCTCTTAACCGTTTTTCTCGACTTTCCGCGCTTGCTGGGTATGACGGTCTACCATTTCTCCGTCACCCACCCGCGCATCCTCCCCTTTGCCGCCCTGCTCTGCCTCATCGCCGCCGCGGCGCTTTCCTGGAGACAGCTGTACGCAGGCGCACGCAGTATGCTTCGCTTTACCCCCACGCCCTATTCGATGGCAACCGTAACCGTTCCCACGGTGGTGCTGTTCGCCATCCTCAATCTGCTCCCATCCGTACAGATCCCCCCGCTCTGCACGATCGCGTCGCTCCTGCTCCTTGCACTCTGCATCGGTGACGTGCTACGTATTACGGGCGAGATCCGCGCCTTCCGCATCGTTTCGGTACAGACCGAAAAGACCGTCTTAGAGGCAACCGAGCCTCGCAAAAAGAAGCTGATGCGCGGCAATAAGATCGTCCGAATCGTGGGAGACGACGTGGACGACCGACTCTACCGCGTTACAAAAGCCGAGCAGACCACGGGATTTTTCCGTCGCTTCAAT
>JAZQWH010000014.1:0-14969 GCA_045632205.1 Eubacteriales bacterium | reverse complement strand
TTCCTCTGCAAGCGCGATGCAAAACTCCATATCCCTCTCGGATTCCGCACCGCGAATCCCGTGCTCAACGTGCGCAACGGTCAGAGAAAATCCGTCCCGCCTTGCCATCGCAAACAGGATATGTAGCAGTGCGCGCGAATCCGCTCCGCCCGAAAACGCCAACAGCACCGGCGTTTCCTTTGCCACCCCGGCAAGCTGCCAGGGGGCTTTGATGCGATCCATATCAAAAGCCACTCGCATTACTGCGCTTCCATCTCCTTATCAATGGTAACAAACTTTGTAAACTGACCGTTCCAACCGATGTTAACCGTACCGACCGAGCCGTGACGGTTCTTTGCAATAATGACCTGCGCCACGCTTGCGTTCTGGTTGTCGGGATCCTGATCGGTCTTATAATATTCGTCACGGTAGAGGAAGATGACCGTATCGGCATCCTGCTCGATCGCACCCGAATCACGAAGGTCGGAAAGCATCGGCTTTTTGTCGGTTCTTCCCTCAGGTCCACGCGACAGCTGCGCGCAGCAGATGACGGGAACCATCAATTCCTTTGCCATGATCTTGAGCGAGCGCGAGATCTCGGAGACCTCCTGCACGCGGTTGTCCTTGTGTCCGTCGCCCTGCATCAAGCCCAGGTAGTCGATGACGACCAACCCGAGGTTCTTCACGCGGCGAAGCTTTGCCTTCATCGCCGTAACCGTCATATTGGAGGTATCGTCAATGAGGATCTCGCAATCCGCCAATTCGCCCGATGCGTGCGCAAGCTTTTCCCAATCGTCGGGCTTCAGCTCACCCGTACGCATCGAATAGCTGTTTACAAGCGCCTCGCTCGAAAGCATACGGCTGACGACCTGGTCGGCAGACATCTCGAGTGAGAAGAAGCAAACTGCCTTTTTGGTCTGCTTTGCCACGTTGGTTGCTACGTTGAGCGCAAACGAGGTCTTACCCATACCGGGACGCGCGCCGACCAGAACGAGGTCGCTCTTTCCCATTCCCGCCAACACACGGTCAAGCCCGGAGAATCCCGTCTGCGTACCCTGCATTGCTTCCCGATTGGTGTTCAGCTCGTGCAGGTGATTGAAAACGTTGAGAAGCACGTCCTGAATGCGCTGGAAGGTCTTGGTATCCCTACCCTGCGCAATATTAAAAATGAGATCTTCCGCGTGATCAAGAATCGACGCAACCGACTCCTGCTCGGAGTAAGCCGCCTCCGAAATTTCGGAGCTTGCCGAGATCAGCTGACGCAAAACGCTCTTTTCCTTAACAATGCGCGCGTAGTCCTTGACGTTGAGCGCATCGGGAACCGCCTCGGTCAGCGTGCGGATGTAATCCTCGCCGCCCGACTTGCTGTAGATCCCCTTGGTAACGAGCATATCAATGAGCGTGACCACGTCGATCTCGCGGTTTGCGAGGAAAAGCTCGCGCATAGCAAGATAGATCTGCTTATGCTCGGTGAGGTAAAAATCCTCTGCGGTGATCAGATCCGCAACCTCGTTCAATGCCGCGGGATCGACTAAGATCGATCCGAGCAGGGACTGCTCCGCAGGCATCGAGAAGGGTTGCTTCTTCATCAATTCATCTTGCATGGCTTATTTTTCGCAAACAACAACGTGGATCGTTCCCGTGATCTCGGTGTAAAGCTTCACCTCAACCTTGTAGGTTCCGTATGCCTTGATGGCATCCTTCATCACAATCTTGCGCTTGTCGATGGTGATCTTGTGATCCGCCTCGAGACGCTCGGCAATTTCCTTGGAGGTTACGGAGCCGTAGAGTCTGCCGTCCGCTCCGCTCGATGCGGGGATCTTCACCTGCACGGTCTCAAGCCTTGCGGCAAGCTCGCGCGCTTCCTTCTTCTCGGTCTCAATGCGGTACAGACGTGCCGCCTCCTTGACCTTTACGTCGTTGAGTGCCTGCGCATCCGCAACCTTTGCAAGCTTTCTCGCAATCAAAAAATTCTTTGCGTATCCGTCGGAAACCTCAATGACGTCATTCTTTTTTCCCTGTCCCTTTACGTCTGCAAGCAATACTACTTTCATGTTTATCGTCCTTTCTGTTCACCCGCGTCACTTAGACCTCGCAGGTGCTTCCTTTTCGGTATTGTATTCGTTATCGAGATAATCGTCGATGGCATCCTTGAGGCGCAGGCAAGCATCCTCGAGGGTGGTCTCGGGCAGGCGCGTGCCCGCCATATCGTAATGTCCGCCGCCACCAAGCTTTTGCATAATGATCTGCACGTTGATCTTGTTGAAGGAGCGTGCGGAGATGGTCACGGTGTTTTCGGCACGAAGCAGCGCAAAGGAAGCCTCGATTCCGTCCACCGTCATCAGCTTATCCGCCGCCTTTGCAACGGCAATGTTATCCTCCTCGGTTGCGGGATGGTCGATGCTGAGCCAGGTGATGGCAACCTTGTCGCGGTAGGTTCGGGTACGGCTGTCAATGTCACTCGAGGTAAAGAGATTGGACATCGACTCCGTAAAGAAGCGTCTCGCCACGTTGGTATGCGCGCCGCGCTCGTAGAGATAATATACCGCAGAGAAGGTCTGCATTCCCGCGCCCTGCGTAAAGTTCTTGGTGTCCAGCATCAAGCCCGCCAGCATCAGCGTAGCCTCCTCCTTGAGGAGCTTGTCGCGATAGGGACTGAACTCCAGCATCTCGCTCACCAGCTCACTCGCCGACGAGACCGCAGGACGGATATAGGTCATAAGAGGCTTGAACTCATACATCTGATCCTGACGTCTGTGGTGGTCAACGATCACGATGTTATCCACGCACTTGGTCAGCTTGGGAAGCTCGGTATTGAAGACGTTGTTGACGTCACACATGATCAGGAGCGTATCCGATCTTACCGCGTCAAGCGCCGTATCACCACTGATGAACATCGAGCGATATTCGGGCAGATGCGCCAGCAGATCGTAGCAAATTCGGAAATTCGCGTGATCGCGGTTGATCACGATACGGATGCGGGAGCTGTCTCCTCCCCGTGCGGAAATTGCAAGTCGCGCCAGACCCACGCAGGATCCGATCGAGTCGTAGTCCGGGCCTCTGTGACCCATGATCAGCACGTTCCCCGCCTTTTGGATCAGCTCACACAGATACTGCGAGTTGACGCGCGAGGTAATGGTGGTCGAGCCGTACATCGTATTCACGCGTCCGCCGTAGGGGGTAATGGTCTTTCCGTCGTTGACCGCCGCCTGGTCTCCTCCCTTTTGCAGGGCAATATCCAGCGCGTCGCTTGCCGCTCTTTCCTTATCCTCAAAGCTGCCCGCAATCGCACCGATACCCATCGAAATGGTCACGGGGAAGCTGTTGTCTCCAAGCTTGATATTCCGTACCGTATCAAGAATACGGAACTTGTTTGCAATACAGCGATTGAGCGCCTCGCGCGTGAAGATCATCATATACTTCTCGCGGTCGTACTCGCGAAGCATACCGTTGAGGCTTGCCGCCCATTCGCGGAGCTTGTTCTCGATCTCGTTCACCGCAGTACGGTAGTTCACACGGATATACTGTGCCAGCTCCTGCAGGCTATCGATGACGATGTACGCAACGACAGGCTCCTCCTCCTCGCGGCGGCGGCGGATCGCCTCCAGCTCGGTAATATCGCGGAACACGATAAAGTAAAACTCCTTGCCGCGCGAGCGCATGATATAGCATTGAAGCTCGAAGAAGCGACCGTCGATCTCGGTCACCATCGGCTTGCTGTGATCCACGGGAACGCCGTCCTCGGTCACGGAAATATCCTTTACGGGTGCGCCGTTCTCGGCGTACGCAACCACGTCCTTCATAGGAACCGAGCAAAACGTATCGAGCGGAACGTTGCAAACAGGCGAGCGGAACTGCAAAATATCCTGCAGCGCACCGCTGACGATCTTGACAATGCCGTCCTCGCTCACGATCGCATAGGGCAGATCGACCACGTAACGGAACATATCGCTGACCTCTGTGGTCATCAGCTCAGCCGCCTCGTTCGCCGCCGAAATACGGTTATAACGGTAGAGATACGCAAACAGGATCACACCCATAACGATCACGTAAACACCGCAAAGCGCGAGGGCGTAGTACAAAAATCCCTCTTGCAAAACCATTGCCGCCACTGTGATCAGAGCAAGCAATGCCAATCCAAGCCCCGCAGAAACGATCAACGGCGCACGCAGATCGGTGCGGAAGCGCAATTTATCTCTTTTCAGCATAGAAACCTCCTTGTTTTCAGCGTCAAAAGCTCAACGCTCTCCATCATCCCCGTTGTCCCCGCCGTTGTCGTCTCCCTTTCCTCCTCCGTTCTGCATCTTTTGAAGCAGTCGCAGCCCGAACGCGGAAAGAAGCACGGTCACCGCGCCGAAGAAGGCGAGCAGACCGATGATCGAGGCAGGATTGATCAACAAAAGTCCTACCAAAAGAATGATCAGGAAGGTCTTGGAGCCGCCCTTTGCGGTGCGCAAGCGGAACAGAACGCCCGAATAACCAACGAGCAGGAGTCCCGGAGTAAGAATGATATAGAAGTTCTGCACGACCGCAAGCACCATTCCCGAGGGAAGGACCGCGGAAAGCAGAAACGACACCAGATAAAGAATTGCGGAAACGGTACTCATCGTAAACGTAACCGACGCGGGAGAGAGCATCTGCTTCATTCCCAGATTGCAGTAGGAGCCGCAAAGAAGCGACTGTGCCTCATACGCAAGAATACAGCAAAGAACAATGACGATCGCGGGCAGAACGTTATACACCATCGCAACCAGATCGACCAACAGATCTCGGCTCATCAGCGTATCGAAATAGGCATACATCTCGCTCGCTTGCATTCCCTGCTCGGTCAGCAGACGGAGCATCTCCTGCTTGTAATTGAGCAGGATCCCCACGATCCATTCGCGTTGCGTCTCAAAGTGCGAGACGATCACACTGCCCTTCACGGATCCGTACGTCACCGCAAAGTAGATCGCAAGCAGGATCAAAACCGAAAGCAGCATGCCGCCAACCGCATAGCAGATAGCCCCCGTCCTTCTTTCTCCGCGCACCGTTGCAAACGCAAGCAAAAGAGATGCGGGGAGGGTGACAAACGTCAGACACGAAAGGATCGCATCGCGCGTGATGGCATAAGCGATCACATATGCAAGAAGCGGAAGGATCACAGCGCGCCAAGGCTGCTTGAGCGCCGTAAGGATCAGCGCACCTCCTCCGATCGCGGCAACCGTACCGAGGATCAGCACACCCAGCTCAAACGATTGCAGAAGCGCGACGGGAACAAAGGATGCAAGCAAAACCGAAATGGCGATACGCGGCATACGGATCAGGTAGATCACACCTGCGCACAGTCCAACGTACGCCGGAAGCGCGATCTCTCCCGAAGCCGCAAGCACAGGTGCCAGCACGGCAAGCAGATAGACGATTGCAGCAGGCAAAAGAGAGAGCAATCTCGGATATGGAATTTTTTCGCGGTCTTGCCAGGGGTTTTCCATTGCGGCACCAAAGATATTTCGATCCATTCCGTCACCCACTCTCCTTTTCTGTCGTTCGGCTTTCAATCAACAGGGCACAACTACCCTATTGTAATAGTATATCATATTTTTTTGACTTTGTAAACACTTATTTTATATTTTATCCTCGGCAGGCACAAAAAAGGGCGGAGATCTTACCATCTCCGTCCTTATTTTTACTTCTGATCGTCCAACAAATGTGCGGGTGTCTGCTCAAGAGTGGCACGTCTGCGCTCGCGGCGGCGCTCGTCGAGTGTTTTTCCCGTCACGATCACCTCAACCCGTCCCATGCTTCCACACAGGCGAAGCTGATCGCAAATTCGACGCTTCATATACTCCCGATCCACGTAAAGCTTGATCTTTTCGCGACTCACGCCCAAGCCAAACGCACCGAAGCCAAGTCGCTTGAGCGTATGCGGGATCCAAACCTCCGCAAGCTTTGGCGTGTGCGAGAACGCCCCCGCACCAATTGCACGAACACCCAATTCGAGCGTCACGGTTGAAAGCTCCGCGCATCCGTAAAACGCACCTGCACCGATTTTTGCGATCCCCGAGGGTACCGTTATCGCCGTCAGCGAGCCGCACTCGCAAAACGCTCGCTTGGGAATGGCGCGCACTTGCTCCGGAAATTCGATCTGTGCGAGAGACGTACAACCGCGAAAGGCTTCCTTCCCAAGATGAGAAAAGCGATCCGAAAACGCAACGCGCGAAAGCCGTTTGCACCCAAAAAACGCACCCACGCCAAGCGATTGGACTCCCTCGGGAAGCTCGATCTCCTCAAGAGAGCTGCATCCGAAAAAGGCGCGATCCCCGATCCTGCGCAGGCTCCGTCCAAGCGCGATCCTTTCCAGCGATACACATCCCTCAAAGGCTCGGGAGCCGATCGAGATCACCGATTCGGAATTTTGCAATTCACGAAGCCCGATACAGCCGCGAAACACACCGTCCGAAATTCCAACCGTACGCTCCGCAGGCAAAACGACGGTATGCAGCCGCTCGCAGCCGACAAACGCCTCGGTCTTGAGAGTGGAAGCCCGCTCGGGGAGCCACACCTCCTCCGTCGTTTCGTTCCTGCAAAAAGCGCGTCTGCCAACCGAAAAGATCTCATCGTCGCGCAGATCCACGCAAAGGTCATCGGTCTTCAGCCTCTTAAGCTGCCATTTTTTAATGATCTTTTTGCTCTTCATAGCAACCGCCTTTCCTTTCCCCGACGTCCGTACGGCCCTCGGTCAGCAAATATGCCTCCAGGCACACCGTTCCGTCCGAATCCACTGTCCGAAACCAATATCCGTCCGTCCCTTTTGCACGGCAAATCCTGAGCGTATGCCCAAAGGATGCCTCGTGAACGTAAGAAAGCGTAAACCCAAGCACACGCTTGGAGAAAATATCGGGCACAAAATCACAAAGCATATCGGGATATTTGGTGTTGTTCATATGCCCGTTGTAATCAACGTCGCAGTAGCGAATGGTTCGTTCTCCAGCCTCTTCAACGGTCAGAGCGGACGGAAAATGCACGCGTCGCGGCAGATCAAGCTGCAATGCCTCGTCTCCTGCAAAGCCGTAATCAAATTCCTCCACTCTCACAAGCCGACGCTCGCAAAGGTTCATCAACGCCCAAACCGAAAATGCCTCGGCCGCCACCCTTCCGTCCTTGAGAATACAGAAGCAACGGTTAAAGGAAAATCCCCTGCTATCGCAGATCCAGGTCTGCACGTCGATCTCGTCGAACGCATAAAGCGGCTCATAAATCCGAACCGAAATGCGACTGAGCAAAAATCCAAGCCCGTGGCGGTCACGCAGATCGTCGAGGGAAATTCCGTGGTGGCGAAGCTGCAAATTTGCAGTCTCCTGCATATACATCAGAACCTGCGAGGGTCTGACCTCGCGGTTGGCATCGGTATCGTGCCACTTGACCTGAAAACGGTGTGTGTATTTCATCCGAATCCATCCTTACGTCAAAAAATAGCGGGGAAAACCTCATATGAAGCTTTCCCCGCGCACACGGTGAAGCATTCACGCGTGTGTCAGATCCGTTTGGATCTTATCAAACTGTTGTTTGGAGCGATTACTCCTCGTCCTCAGAGGACTCCTCTGCCTCTGCCTCGACCTCAGCCTCGATTGCCTCGGGAGCAGCCTCCTCTGCAGGCTCTTCCGGCTCGGTGTAATCGAAATCCTCCTCCTTCTTACCGAAGATGGAAAGGATCGCCAAGCCAATGCGTGCAATCAGACGGCAGAATGCCAGGAAGCCGGATACCACGAACGCAACGAAGCGCGTGATCAGGTTATTCTTCATCTTGCCCTTCGTAAAGAGCTTGTAGAGAATTGCGAAGATCACAACCAGAACAAGAACCGCCAACAGGATCCACAGCCACAGGAGAGAGGAAGCATCCTCAATGCCGAAGGTAGCAAAGGAGATTCCGCCGAGAATATCAGCAGACCATCCCTTGAAGGTGACCTTGTCTTCGCCTACAACGGGAAGCTTATCGCCCTGATGCTCAGAGCCGTTGATAATGTTCTTATCCGCATACGCGACCTCTTCGATCGTGTAGAAGATGCGTGCGCCGTCGGTTACCTCGAAGGAGTAAACGAGAACGGTCATCTCACCGTCGTTGACGGAGCTTACCAGCGTGCAGCACTCGGAGATCGAGCCAACACGGTAGCCGCTCGTGAAGCGAACCTCAAAGGTTACAACGTCACCGATCATTGCGCCTTCCTGCGGTCTGTTGTTGATGTAGTAGACCGTATTACCGAGCGCCTTGTAGGAAACGGAGATCTTGACAGATGCGGCAGGCATCGTAAACGTGCCGTTTCTGACGCTGATCTTATCGCCGTTTACGGTTTCGACCGTAAGCGTTGCCGCATAGAACTCGCGCTCGATCACCTCAACCGTGATCTCCTCACCGTAGATCGCGTCACCCGTTACGGTAACCTCTGCATCGTTGTAGGTAATGGTGTAGGAATTGGGCGTGTAAACAAGCTCGAGAGTCGTCTCGGTCACACCCTCTGCAAGCATTGCGGCAATAGCCGCTGCAAGATCGAAGGTTGCGAGATCGGGGCACGCAACGGTGTATCCGTTCTTCGTGGGAAGAAGGATCGTGCCGAGCGCCGCAGTCTCTGCATTGAAGGGAACGGAGAGAAGAATCTCTGCGTCCTCATCCTCGGAATCGACGAAATTGAGCGTGTACTCGATCGGCTTGTAGGTCAGGTAGACGTTGAGATCGGTCTTGCCGAGCATTTCCGCATCAAATCCGATCCAGCCGTCGATCTCGTAAGCCGCGGGGATATAGAGACCGTCCGTAGTGACGATTCCGCTCAGCTTTGCCTCGTGGTCGCTCAGGATCGCATCCTTGGAAAGTGCAAGCTGGTGCTTGTTGTAGAGGTAGCTCTCAACGGGAACGTAGGAAACCGTACCGTTGTTATCAACCTTTACGAAATAGTTGATCTGATAATCCACGGGAGCGAGCGAAACCTTAAGCGTGATCGCCTCTGCGGGAACGATCAGCTTCCAGAGTGTCTCGGTGCCTGCAGCCTTTTCAAGGTTGACAACCGTACCGTCTGCCTTGACGTAGTAGACGCCTGCAACTCTGTAGCCTGCGGTAATACCGGAGGGAATTACCGTCAGCTCCGCGCCTGCCTCGTAGAACTTGGAGGCATTGAAGCCCGAAACGGTAGCGGAAATCGTGGGTGCGGGCGTGGGAAGCTCTCCCTCAGCGTGCGTTGCACCGCCATCGAGAATACCGTACTTGTTGACAATGAGCCAGGATGCAAGACTGTCGGGCGAGAAGCGTACAAGCTTGACGCCGTTACCCTCCTGCGTTACGAGCGTTGCCTCGATCTCGACAAGCGGATCATTTCCGTTTCTCTGATAGATCACGGTAGCGCCATTGTAGGACGCGTCGAGGAAATCGAAGGGGAGACGGATGGTCAGGCCATCCTCGTCCTTGAGATCATACGGCGTATCGCCACAGGTGAATCCAACGCTGAAATATTTGGAATTTTCCTCGTTGTACTCATTGTTTTCGCCACACGTAAAGTTGGCGGAAACGTGGTAGGAGATCGAAACCGCCTCACCTGCTGCAAACAGGTTTCTCAGCATCGTTGCATCGGCTACGATCAGGTTGTAAAGGATCGTTCCGTTTGCATCGGTCATCGCAACGATCAGCTTTGCGTCTGCATAGCTTGTCGCGTACGCACCGATCACGTCGGGAAGCTTGATGCCGGAGAAGACGTTCTTGACCAGAACGGTATACGTGTTTTCCTTGAATACCGCATCCACGTCAACGTTCGGGTTGATCTCATCGATCAGATATTCCTTCTCAAAGGTTGCGGTCAGCGTAAGAGGTGCATTGACCGCCGCGGTCGCATCGTAAGCTGCGTTTCCGTTTTTCCAGCCTGCAAAGCCGTACTTGAAGAGGTACTGCTCAAGCGTGTTGGGAGCAGCCTTGACGGGATCGATCATTGCGAGGTACTCATCGTTTGCACTCAGAGCCTCACCCGCCTTGAGCCAGATGGTCTTGTAAGCGGCACCGTCATCATAGACGAAGGAAACTGCATAGAAGGTATCGAAGGTTGCGGTGAAGGTAGCGGGTGCGTTAACCGTAACGGCATCAAAATCTGCAACCGCTCCGTTTGCGCCGTTCCAAGCCGCGAAGGTATATTTCGTCTTTCCGTCCGCGCTGTCGGGCTTGATGGGAGTGGTGATGGAATCAACCAAAGCCTCACCGATTGCCGCGCCCTCGCGGATCCATGCCTCGTAAAGCTTATCACCGTTATAATTATTGAAGAAAACCTTATACTCGGTGTATGCCTTTTCTGCCTTACCAATGAAGGTAAGATCCGAATCGATCACAAGGTTCAAAAGCGCATCAACCGTATAAGGAGTACCGTCCATAGCCTTCCAGCCGGCAAACTCATACCAATCGCGAGCATTTCCAAGCTCCTCGCAGAACGCCTCGGGAGTGCCGAGACCTGCGGCATCGATCACCTCACCCAGTCTGTAGCCATACTTGACGTTGAGCGCCTTATAGGTCTCGTTCTTGAAGATGAAGGTAATGTCACACGCCTCGGTGTATTCTGCCTCAACGGTCATATAAACCGCGCGGTCAACGATATGTACCGTGCCGGTAAACTCGTTGGAAATGTCATCGCTGTCGACAAGAACCGTGAGGTTCGTTCCGTCATACGCACCCTCGGTAACGTAAACGCGACGAATATCGTAGTGTGCGGGATCGATATCGTAGAC
Source organism: Eubacteriales bacterium (assembly GCA_045632205.1). Lineage (GTDB taxonomy): Bacteria > Bacillota > Clostridia > Oscillospirales > CAG-272 > UMGS1865. Next base: position 4,259 of record JAZQWH010000014.1, on the reverse strand, counting down.
TTCGAAGTCAACGTCACCGACAGGCAGAAAGGTATACTCCCCGTCAAGGTGGTGAACGTCATCCTTGAAGGTCACGTGACCGTTCACGGCTACGTTCGTATTATAGGAGGTGAAGCGATGGTATACAGCATACTCGTTTGCAATAACGAAATCGGAGAAGTGCGGTGCCACGAAGGTAACCGAATCGGCTCCGACCGTCGCATCGATGAGCGTACGGACGTCACCGTCTACGTGGTAGACGAAGGTGCCCTGCATACCGTCGATCTGCGCAATGGGAGTAAAGGGAAGCTTAAACTCAACCGTACCTGCAAAATTCTCGGTTCCGAGAAGATCGCGGTAGGACTGCTGCTGATTACCGACAAGGAAATCAAAGGAATACTGAACAGAGTTCTCGTGGTTGTAGTAGCCCGACTCAAACTCCGCGTTCGGCTCAAACGTCAGGGTGATCTTGCCACCTGCGGAAGCAAGCTGCTCGATCGTTGCGGCATCAATGGTAACGCTGACACCGTTTGCGGAGTCGGTCAACGTAATTGCGGAATCCTCGTGATCCACAAGCGTCTCGGGAAGCGTGATCAGGATCGTATCGTCGCCGTCATCCGGAGTGGGATCGGTAAAGATATGATCCTTATTGATCTCGTAACCGCCGTCGACAGGCGTGGTTACTTCACCGAATTCCTCGTCAAAGTAATCCTTTACGAAGAGAGGATCAAAGATCAATCCCTCCACAACGGTAACCTCTGCAAAATCAACCTTGGTCTGCGTATCGTCGCCGCTGAGGAACCAGCCGTCGAGCACATACTGCCAGATCTTCTCATAGCCCGCCTCGTCGTGCGCCTTGGTGGGAAGCAGATTCTTTACGTCCTCCGCGCTGAGCTTGTCGCCAAGCTTCTTGGAGAGGATCGCCATCGCGTTTCCGTTTGCATCGTTGAAGCGAACGGTGGTGTAGGTTGCATCCTCAAAGATGGGGTAAAGGAGCATATCACCGGTAACCTCGGTCACCTCGGTGGTAGTCGTTCTCCATCCCGTGATGCGGAAGCCCTCGGGATCGTATGCGCTATACGCAGACAGCTTGGTGCCTGCAGGCATAAATACGTCGTAGATCGGCTTGGAATCGATATCGTGGTAGATTACGCGGTAGAGGTTTGCGATCTCTGCGGAAACATCCACAGTAAACGCAAGCGCAAGCTCCTCGGGGAAGAAGCCGCTGACGTATTCTACAAGCTCGGGATCCTCGCTGCCAAACAGCTTGCCCGCAAGCTTTTCTGCAAGAGCCTGAGAGTTGAGGCCGTCCTTGCTCAGAACGTCGCTAAGCTCAAACAGGCTGTTGCCGCGGTACATCTCACCAAGAGAGGTGTGAAGCACGTTGGGCGCGATCGCGGATACACGGTCGATCGCCAGGAGCATATAGCTTCTGACCTGCTTGAACGCACTCTCAAACGTTGCGCGGTTCTTGAGAACAACGTCCTCAAGCTCCTCGATGGTCTGATTGTTCAGTACAGCGGATACGTCGAGACCGAACTTGCTCTTTACAAGGTCGGTAACCTTCTTCGCCATCGCGTTGCTGTCAACAACGTCACCGAGAGCCGCAACGAATTCCTTTACGGTCAGATCGTCCGCATTCGCAATTCCGACCTTTTCAAGTGCGGATTTTACAAAGCTGATCTGTGTGAATTTATCAAGGATCGCATTTCCGTTCAGAGCCTTCAGGATCACAACGAGGTGATCGACCGTCAGCTTCATTGCAAGTGCCTCTGCGTCGTCTGCCGCGATGGTAAGATCAAGCAGCATCTTGCGATCGGTAGGGGTAAGATCGGCAGCACTTACGATCTCCTTGTAGAAGGTCATAAACTGTGCGGGAACCTTCAGATCAAGCACGATGCTGAAATCGGGGTTGATCTCATAGTAAACGTACTTGGATACGATGGAATCGATCTTTGCAGCCGCTTCCTTCAGCTTATCCACGTCACCCTCGAGAACCACCTCAAGTCCAAAGTTCTTGGTCTTGGGAAGCTCTTCTTCGGTCATGTACTGCATTGCGAAATCGAACGCGAAGAGCGTGTTGCCCTCAAGCGCCGCAATGTCCTCAAGCTTGGGAAGCTGTCTGATCAGCTCGGAAAGGATTGCATTAATATCAATGATCAGGCGACCGCCGACGGTCTCCTTGTCCTCAGCCGCAACAACACGGCCGTTGACCTTGAGCTCGTCGATGTCGTAAAGAACCTCTGCAAGAATGAGCTTGCGGATCGCAGGCATTGCAGCAGCAACCGTCTCAAGCTCCATGATCTCGATCATCGCCTCGGGAGTGAGCTGCGAGATGAGCTTGTTCGCGTCGACGACCTTTACGAATTCGTCCATAATGACCAGATCGGTCACGCTCTTGCCCGACTTATTAATAATGTTGAGAAGCGTGTTGACGCCGAGCGCCTCGATCGCAAGGGGCAGATCAACGTAATCTACAAGCGCCTTGCCCTCAGCCTCCATCTCTGCGAGAACCGCATCCAGGTTGAGGCAAGAGAGGATCTTATCAAGTCCCTCGCGACGGATGATCTCGTCAAAGTGGATCTTGTGGATCAGACTCTCAATATTGATGTTTTCGTGGATCTTCGCAAGAACGCCGTCCTCGAGGAAGAGCGTTGCGTTGTGGATCAGGAAGTCCATGTTGTCCTGAAGGAACTCGGACGCACGGATGTAATCGTTGAAATCCTCGGAGGATACGTATTCGTGCTCGATCGCATCTGCACGGAGCAGATCGACCTTGACGTCACCGCTCTGGATAAGCGACTCAATTCTCGCGTCGGTCACAGCGCCTGCGCGCAGAGCCTCGTAGGTAGCGGGAGCAAGATATGCCTGGGGATCCGCCTTTACAAGCGCGATCACCTTTTCATCCTTGTTCTGGATCAGGAGACCTGCGGTGAGATCGGTGAGAGAGGAATCGTCCGCCTTGAGCTTTGCAAGCAGTGCGTCTACGTTGAGATCATCCTGATCCCAGCCCGCACTTGCCGCCTCGGCATCCGCCTTGACCCACGCCTCAAGCTGTGCCATGCCCTTCGAGGTGAGATATCTGTCGGTGTCCGCCTCGATCATATCGATCAGCTCGGGATGCTCCTCCAGCATCTCGTGGAAGCGGATGTAGCTTACAACGTCCTTACCCTCATCCTCAGCGGCGTGGATAAAGTCGTCAAGCTTAATATCGGTATTGGGGTTGATGATTCCGTCAAGCTTGAAATCGCCGTCGGGATCCTTGGGCCAGCAGTCAAGGAAGTCCTCCATCTTGACCAGACCCTCATCGATATAGGCTTCAAAATCGATGTTGTAGATGTTTTCATTGAAGCACGCCTTCGTCCAATGGAGCGCATCGGCAAGCGCGTGGATCTTAATGGGGCAGTTATCGGGAACGTGGTCACCGTCCAGATCGTCGCCCTCAACAGCGAGCATCTGCTCCAGAAGAGCCTTCAGGCCGCCGTTTTCGGGATTCTTATAGTGATCCATGATCAGCGTGAGTGCGTCATCCTTCTTGACGATCGCCTCAAGCTGTGCCGCGGTCAGACCGCTGACAATGGCGCCGAGGTCAAAATAAACGTCAACCTTGTCGCCAAGCTCCTCGATGAGCGCCGCCAGACCGATATTGGACAGCACGGCATCCGCGGGGATGATCTCGAGCAGCTCCTTGATCGTAATGACGTTAAGCAGAGAAGGAATATCGATCACGATACCCGACGTAATCTCCGCAAGAAGTTCGCTCGAAACTCCGGTCGTCTTCAGAATCTCCACCAGCTTGTCAACGTTCACCTTGACAATGATGGCAGGATTCGGGTTCTCCGGGTCTGCACCGGGAGTCGACTGTGTGCCGGATCCTACTTCGATCCAGGGCTCTTCAGACGCAAACGTGCCCAGCGGGAGGACCGCAAAGGACATGATCAGCGCGAGAACCATGGCAAGAGCTCTTTGAAAGATCTTCATAACAAAACCTCGCTTTGTTTCAAATTCTGCCCAAGCAAACGGGTTAAATGACACCGAATTGCATCGGGCAATTCCTTCCGCTCCGCCTCTTCGGCAGAGCATTCATCCGTTTTTAGGCGCAGTGATGCCTATACATTCTATATAATACCATTTCACACTCTTTTTGTCAAGGTGTATGCGGCACATTTTTTCAAATTTCCCACAAGTTTTTTTCTCTTAATTACATATTTTCGTATATTTTGGCGAAAAGTAACAAAGCGCCTACCGACCGTTTGGATAATATTCTCACCCTCTCTTCA
>JAZQWH010000013.1:0-5456 GCA_045632205.1 Eubacteriales bacterium | reverse complement strand
TTTTTGGGGACCGCGCATCATAATTCCTTCCATAAGCGCCTGTCCGCCGATCGACGTTTTCTTACGGCAAGCAGAGACATTTTCCTTGTTTTTCAATGTGAAATTCCTTTCCGAGTAAAGATTCCTTAACGGTATGCGGCGGTTGCGTGGCAAACGAACGCCTCAGCCCCCGTCTTTTTGAGTGCATCGCAAGCAGCACCGGCGTCTTCGGGAGATTGGAACAAGCCGAACACAGAAGGTCCGCTTCCGCTCATCATCGCACCGACCGCGCCGTGCGCAAGCATTGCTTCCTTCAAGCGGTCGACGTATGGCTGAACGCTTGGAACAACGCACTCGAAAATATTATAGAAGCATTTGCAAATTTCGGTTGCGACCGCGCCGCCTTTGAGGAGTGCGGCAAGCTTTTCGCCGTTTTCCGTGCTGCGAGGAATTGCAAAAGAATCATACATTCGGTCAAGCTCACCGTAGCCCCACGGGGTAGAAACGCCCTCCCCCATACAGGCAACCACAAGCGTGCAATCGGGAAGCGATGCGTGCGGCGTCAGCCGCTCACCGATTCCCTCTGCGATCGCGCATCCGCCAACGATGCAAAACGGAACGTCTGCACCGAGCCTCGCTCCAAGCTCACAAAGCTGCTCAATCGTAAGCGGGGAGCCGCAAAGCCGATTCAGTGCGCGAAAAACCGCAGCCGCATCGGTACTGCCTCCCGCAAGTCCCGCAGCCATCGGGATATGCTTTTCAATCGTGATAACGACCTCTCCGCTCCGATCCGTCGCCTGCAAAAACAGCTCTGCTGCTCTCCAGGCAAGATTGCGGCAATCGGTCGGCATCCGATCGTTTCCCGATGCCTGCAATTGAATGGAGGTATGCCCGTGCGGGCGAAAATCAACCGTGACAAGGTCGCACAGGGAGACGGTCTGCATAACGGTATACAGATCGTGATAGCCGTTTTCTCTTCTGGAAACAACGTCGAGATAGAGATTGATCTTGGCATTTGCGCGCTCGGTTCTCATAAATCCACCTCCGCTTCTAAAATCGCACAAACTACGTCATTTTATATTTTATCACACAATTACGAAATTTTCAAGTCGAAAGTAAAAAGAAAATGAAAATCCTTTTGTTTTTCTCTTGACGAAATCGCAAAAATAGTATAAAATATAGGTAATTATATTTAATCACAAGAAGCGCCTCACGGCGCGGGAGTAAATTCGATGGAACAGAAGCATTTGAGCAAAAAATGGATCCTTGCAGGAGCGATTTACGCGGTCCTGCTTTTGTTGACGGTTACTGCGGGAAATATCGATACGATCAACGCGTGGCTCGGCACTTTTTGGAGAATCCTGCGCCCCGTCGCATTCGGTCTTGCCTTCGCATATATTCTCAACCCCTTTTTCAACTTCTTTGAAAGATGGGTATTCGGTCGTCTGCGCCCTGCGGGTCTGCGACGCGGTGCCGCGCTCCTTTTTGCCTACCTTGCGATCCTTGCAATCTTTCTGTGCTTCTTCGTCCTTATCATTCCTCAGCTTGTGGAAAGCATCGTCTCGCTCTTCCAGAATCACGAAGCCTTTGCGGGCTCCATTGCAGACTACGTAAACACCCTCATCCGCCCCATCAACAAGTTCTTCGGACAGTGGACGGGAAATGAAACGCTCATCTCCTATCTCAGCGCGGAAGGAATTATGAGCTTCTTTGCAAACGCATGGGAATCGATGGACTTCGGCAAGGACGGCGGACTTCTGAGCATGGACAATCTCTCGCAGATCACGGGAGTGATCAGCGATGCGGTCGCGATCGTTGCGGATATCGGCTTTGCAATTTTTATCTCCCTTTACTACCTTGTTGCAAAGGAAAAACGCGAGGCACAGATTATGCGTGCGCGCAATGCACTGTTCTCCGACAAGGTCAACGGACGGATCTCCCGTATCATCGGCATCATCGACCGAAGCTTCGGAGGATTTATCAAGGGCAAGGTCTTTGAATCCGTTGTGATCTGGATCCTGACCTACGTCATATTCGAAATCTTCGATATTCCCTTCTCGATCCTGCTTTCCGCCTGCATCGCAATTGCAAACGTCATTCCCATCATCGGTATCGTCATCGGCGCGGTTCCTTCCGGTGTGATCGTTCTGCTCTCCGAGCCTGCAAAGCTCGTCCCCTTTATCGTCATCGTGCTTCTCGTCTGGCAGCTTGATGCCAACATCATCGCCCCCAAGGTACTCGGCGACAACACGGGCGTCAGCTCGCTTTGCGTCATCATCGCAATCGCTACGATGGGCAACCTCTGGGGATTTGCGGGAATGGTGCTCGGCGTTCCGCTCTTTGCCTCCATCCTCAAGATTGCCGATTATTACACCGAAAAGAGACTGCAGATCAAGGGGCTTCCCTCCGATATTGAAAGCTATTATCCCTCCGATGCGCTCGTGGATCCCGTCAAGGATTCCCACAAGACCTCCGACAAGATGGTCAAGCGCTTGGAAAAGAATATCCTGCGGATCACCGCCGAGCTTCAAACAAAAAAGCGCGAGGAGCTGACAAGACGCGACCGTCTGCGACTGAAGCTTTACAGACTTGGAAGAAAACACAAGCTGCTCTCCGAAATTGAGGACAGCACGATCGTACAGTACCTCACCTATGAGGAGCAAGCACGCATCCTGCGCGCATCCGATGCCCGCTATGAGGAGCATCGTCAGGAAAAACAGCCCACGCAGGCAAAAGAAGACTAATCCACGGAAAGGACCTTGCTTTATGGATCAATCGAATCATAAAAAACAGAATAAAGCCTGGCTGATCTTCTGTGCGGTCTACGCCGTCGCTATGCTTTTTCTGCTCTTCATCATCAATCTCGAGTCGATCAATCATTGGCTCGGCAATATCCTGACCGTTTTCCGTCCCGTACTGATCGGTCTTGTTCTGGCGTATCTGTGCAACCCGATGTTCCGCCTTTTCGAGCGCAAGCTATTTTATAAGGTGCGCCCCTATACGCTCAGACGCACGCTTGCACTGATCTTCACCTATCTCGTCGTTTTCCTCATCATCGTTTTCTTCCTCCTTCTGCTCATCCCGCAGCTGGTTTCGAGCATTCTCAACTTTGTGGATAATTACGATGCGTATATGGTATCGGTGATCGATCTGATCAACGGAACCATTACGAAAATGAACGTAAAATTCTCCTCGAGCATCAAGCTTCTTGACGTCAACGAGATCAAAACGAGCATAGACGGCTTCATCAGCTCGATCGATGCGGATTTCTTTATGGATCTGCTCAAGGATATCGACATCGCACAGGTCGGCGCAATTCTTCGCAGTGTGCTCACGATCCTTCTCGACATCGTTTTCGGATTCTTCATCTCGCTCTATCTGCTTGTCTCAAAGGAGAAGCGATATGCGCAGGTCATGCGCGCCCGTCGCGCGATGTTTTCGGATTCCGTGAACGAGCGTATCACGCAGGTTTGCGAAACGACCAACCGCTCCTTTGGCGGATTCTTCCGCGGAAAGCTGCTCGATTCGTTTATCATCGCCGTATTGATCTATATCTTCATTTCGATCTTCGGAATCAACTATCCTCTCCTTATTGCAACCATCATCGGTATAACCGACATCATCCCGATCATCGGACCCATCATCGGTGTCTTCCCTGCCGGATTCATCATTCTTCTCTCTCAACCCGAAAAGCTGATCCCCTTTATCATTATCGTTATTCTCGTGCAACAGCTTGACGGAAACATCATCAGCCCCAAGATCCTGGGAGAAAATACGGGTGTCAGCTCGCTCTGTGTCCTGATCGCGATCTCCACAATGGGCACACTGATGGGATTTGTGGGAATGATCATCGGTGTTCCGCTCTTCGCAACCGTGCTTGAGCTTTCGGACAAATATCTTGAAAAGCGATTGCGCCAAAAGGGACGCCCCTCCGCAAGCGAGGAATATTACACCGAGGAAGCGCCCAAAAAGCACGGCAAGCTCTACAAGCGCTACGAGCGTAAGATGCTCCGACTCAAGCGGGAAAGCCTTGCCGACGGCGGCGTTGGAGACCTGACCAAGTTCGAAAAATTTCAGCTTGATACCTACAATCTTGCCTGCAAATATAACGTCTTTTCCGAATTCTCCGAGGAGAGCCTCGCGCAGTTTGCGGCAGAGGAGGCAGCCATTGCGGCAACGGTCGAGCAGGATCGAAATGCCGCGGAGGATTCCAAGGACAACACGTAATCATCACCCAAAGGAGACCTATCACCATGAACAATGAAGCACAAATGAAAAAAGGGGAAATTTCGGTTCAGACCTCCCACATCTTCCCCGTTATCAAAAAATGGCTCTATTCCGAAAAGGATATTTTCCTGCGCGAGATCGTTTCCAACGCATCCGACGCGGTTACCAAGCTTCGCCGTCTCGCGTCCCTCGGACAGTACGATGCCGCAGACGAGAGCTATCGCATCGACGTCATTCTGGATCGCGATGCAAAAACCCTGACCGTTTCCGATAACGGCATCGGTATGACCGAGGAGGAGCTGGATCGCTATATCTGCCAGATCGCGCTCTCGGGCGCATTGGAATTCGTTGAAAAATACGAGGGTGAGAATCAGAACAGCGGCATCATCGGTCACTTCGGACTTGGTTTTTATTCCTCCTTTATGGTCAGCGATACCGTAGAGGTCATCACCAAATCCTATACGGGCACACCTGCCGTTCGTTGGAGCTGCACCGCAGACGGAAGCTTTGAGACCTTTGCCGCAGAGCGCGACGGACACGGAACGACCGTCATTATGCATATCTCCGACGAGGAGGCGGCATATCTTGAAAAATCCAAGATCGAGGACGTACTCGACAAATACTGCGCCTTTATGCCCGTAGACGTTTACTTCTCTACCACCGAGGAGGAGAAAAAGGAGGGCGAAGAGGAAAAGGTTCCCGCTCCGATCAATGACACCACCCCTCTTTGGCTCAAAAATCCCTCGGATTGCACCGAGGAGGAATACAAGGAATTCTACAAGAAGGTGTTCCGCGACTACCGCGAGCCGCTCTTCTGGATCCATATCAATGCAGACTATCCGCTCAATTTCCGCGGGATCCTCTATTTCCCCAAGCTGACCAACGAATATGAATCCATTGAAGGACAGGTCAAGCTCTACTACAATCAGGTTTTCGTTGCAGATAACATCAAGGAGGTGATTCCCGAATATCTGCTGATGCTCAAGGGTGTTCTCGATTGCCCCGAGCTTCCTCTGAACGTTTCGCGCAGCTATCTGCAAAACAACACCTACGTTTCCAAGGTGTCGGCACACATCGTCAAGAAGGTTGCCGATAAGCTCAACTCGCTCTGCAATCTCTCGCGTGAGGAGTACGAAAAGGTGTGGAACGACATTCGCGCCTTTGTGGAGTACGCTTGTATGCGCGATCGCAAGTTCTATGACAGAGTCAAGGACTCCCTGCTGCTCGAATTGACCGACGGTAGCTTTGTG
>JAZQWH010000012.1:0-22776 GCA_045632205.1 Eubacteriales bacterium | reverse complement strand
ATCCCCATATCTAATAAATTTTTCAATTTCATTATCTCATCTGCGGTGGAACCAGAAGTTGAAACTACTTTTGGGAATCTCGCTTCTTTAATTTTATCCTGAATATAAGCAACCATTTTTTCTGCAATTTCATTCTCTTTAGAATTTATGGTAATGGTATTTTCATCAGAAGATGCCGACAAAACGCCACCAACGCTTTCCCTTCCTCCAAGCAATGAAAACTGTATATGACCTGCTGTCCAACCAGCTTTTTTAAACTGCACAGCAGTCAAGTCATTGTAATATATGGTTTTATCACCCTTTATACCCATAGCGAAAAAGTTAAGAACACCCGAATGTGTAATCACAATTCTGTCTTCATAAACTTTTAATCCGTCTCCAACCGAGCTTTTAAAATCAAAAATTAGATTTTCCATAGTTTGTTTCTCCTTGTAATCAAAAAGTGCGCCAACCGAAGTCAGCGCACCGAAAAACACAAACTCCGATTGCTGCTACACAAAACCAGATAAACGGGATAATGGTATCCGACATACTACCTGTTGGAATTTGCGCTTTTACCAAATTCAAAAGTAGTATGCCTAAAAAAGGGTATAATATCCCCTATATAAATAGAAAGACCATTAGCCCTAAAAGTTTATTCGGTTTTGTGTAGCAAGTTCATTATACCACAATTTTCTTGATTTGTAAATATATTTTGCAATTTTAATATAATCACCTTTTGGAAGGTATATAAGGGAGCTTTTTTATGTTCACCTATAGCTTGTCAATTTTCCTGACAAGCACTGCTTTTGTGGCCACAAATGCGAAATACGGTATACCTCTTTCGAGATATACCGTATTCTTTTTTACTTTACAAAAGGGAGAAGCAAAAGCCTCTCCCTTTTTGTTTTTGTTTCGATCCGAAACCGAAAAATCAGTTTGCAAGACCGGATTGCTCGATACCCTGTACCAGGAATCTCTGTCCGAAGGAGTACAGAATGACGAGCGGCAAAATGATCATCAGACCGCAGGTATTTCTGATCGCCGTGTTGTAAAGCGACTTTCCTGCATACGAAATATCCAACGAGGTCGGAATGTCGATGAACTGCCAGGAGAGGAAGACCGTGTTGGATTTTACGTCACTGTAAAGCAGATTGATGTAGAATCCGTCGGTCCACTGCCAGCAGAATGCAAACAGGAATACGGTTACAAGCATCGGGACGGAAAGCGGAAGAATGATACGGAAGAACGTCTTGAAAACGCCGGATCCGTCCATATATGCGGATTCCTCCAGCTCATCGGGTACTCCGCGGAAGAACTGACGCAGCAAGAAAATGTAGAGTCCGTTCTTGAATGCGAGAGCGCCGACCGAAAGGACGATAAACGGAATGAACGTATTGGTAACGTTGATACCGTTTTGCGAGATCGCCATATCGACGGCATATCTCGTAACACCTTTATCCATATATTCGCCTGCCTGGATCACGTCGGGAAGCACGTTGATATTCTCGAGTGCGGGAATTACTTCCTTGAGGTTGTATCCAAACACCTGAATTCCGCCGCCCTTGAGGAAACGAACGATACCCAAAATGTCAAACTCCGTAAAGCTGGAGAGCATTGCGTTCTGGATGGTCTGGTGAGGTACGATCATGGTCAGGACGACCAGACCGAAGAGGAGGTTTCTTCCTCTGAACTTGAACTTTGCAAATCCGTAACCGATCAGGCAGCAAACAAAGGTCTGCAGCACTGCGGTAACAAAGGAAAGCAAGAAGGTGTTCTTGAATGCGGTAAAGTATCCAAGCTCACTGATGATCGCGCGGTAAATATCCAAGGTGAAATGCTTGGGAATCAAACGCACGGTCGTATCAATGAAATCCTCAGGCGCCATAAAGGAGCCTGCGATCTTCGTCAGGAAGGGGTTGAGAACGATATAGGAAATACCGATCATCAAAACCAGACGGAAGACCCACAAAACCACGTTTTTGAGGAAGTAGGTGGACAAGAATTTTGCTTTCAGACGCTGCATCAAGGGAGTTCGGTCGAATTCCACACGGATCTTGTTCTTCGACTCACGCTTGATCACGGGTCTGTTTTCCATATTTTGAGCGTTCACAGTCCATACCTCCTTTAGTCAGATTTGCGCTGATAGAATACAAACGCAGAGCAGATTGCAGCAATTGCCGCAACAATCAGGACAACGATGAGGAAGTATACCCACGACATCGCCGTCGAAGCCTCTGTGGAATGTCCCTCGTAAAGTGCCGTATCGGAAATGACTCCCGAAATGTACTTCATAACCGCATTTTCCGTCGACGTGAAGGAGTCGATAATGGTGTAGACCGCATTTACAAGGATCATCGGTGAGAGCATCGGAAGCGTGATCTTCCAGAAGGTCTCCCAGGACGATGCGCCGTCGATCTTACAGGACTCGTAAATTGCAGGCGAGATCGACTGCAATGCTGCCAGGAAGATCAGCATCTGTACACCGGAACGGTTTACGATATCATAGATGTTGTTGACGAGATCCACGATGAATCCGACAACGTCTGCTCCAACCTTCATACCGCCAAACAGCTGCTCAATATCGGTTACGGTGATCACGCCGCCTGCGGCAATGCCACCGCCGCCCTCGGCACCTGCGGTCGCTCCCGTATCGATTCCGCCGCCTGCCATATCCATATTGGTATCCAGCGCGTTGATCGATTCCATAATACCGGTAGAAAGAACGACGGGCATGAAGAAGATTGCGCGGAAGAATGCTCTTCCTCCCATATCCTGATTGAGCATGATCGCCATAAAGAGCGAGAAGATCAGAATACTGGGAATATCAAGCGCCAGCGTCTGCAGGCCTCCGAGGAGGACCTGCAGGAACGTGTTCTGCTTGGTAAACGCTGCAATGTAGTTATCAAAGCCTACAAAGGTCAATTCTCCCGTAATGTTACTCTTCCATTGGAAGGTCAACATAAAGGAGTCATAGATCATAGGAAGGTAGATCAGCACAAATCCGAGTACGAACGGAAGCACGAACAACCAACCCGCACGTGCCTTACGGCGATCCAGAGAAGCAATTTTCTTTCTTCTTTTCTTCGGAGCTGCCACAACAGCTTCCGAAGGCATCAGATTTACATCCTTTGTCATAAAAGCTTACCTCTCTTTCTCATTAGTTATAAACGGCAACGTAGCCGCTTGCGGGAATGGTATACAGAACACCGTTGTAAACGAGTCTGACTGCATATGCATTGTAGTTGAGAAGGAAGGTCTTGAACGACTCGGTCTCGTAAATGCCGAGCTTGTTCTGCTCTCTGTCACCGTAGGTAACCGCAACAACCGAGTTCTTATCAACGGTGTACGAGTCAACCGTGGTGCTCGTCTTGTTCTCTTCCTCTTTTTCCTCTTCCTTAACGGGAGGCTCAATTACTGCAACGCCGAGAGCTGCCAGATCCTTTTCGACGATCTTGACATCCTCAACTGCCTTCTTAACAGCTGCGTTGGAAACCTCGAGAGCATCTGCCTTGAGGGCAACCGCGAGCTTGACTGCAGATGCATCGTTGGTTGCATCGTACATCATCTCGTTTGCCGCATAGTCTGCCTTGAGGGTATCCAGCGCGGTTTCAACCGTTGCGAGATAGGTTACAAGGAAGGCTCTTGCGGATGCGATCTCCGTGCGGTAGATCGCCTTCATATCCTCAGAGAGGAGCTTGGTTTCGTTGACAAGCTCAAGTGCCTCGTCAAGCTCGGAAACCTCGGGGAGTGCCGCGAACGCATTCTCTGCCTTTGCCGCTGCGATCTGGAATGCGGCGGATGCCTTCATTACGTTCTCCGCAGTGGTCTTGACTGCGTTCAGCTTTGCAACGATCGCATCGATCGCTGCCTTGACCTCATCCTCGGTAGCATCCTCACGCTCGATCTCTGCGATCTGCGCGTCAAGGAACGCCTCGAAGCCTGCCACCTCTGCGTCAAGTGCCGCATAGTTGACAGTCAGCGTATTGTACGCATTCTGCATATCGGAAAGCGCTGCATTGAGGAGCTTGATCTCTCCGTCTCCCGCAAGGATGGAGCTGACAAGCACACGGATCTTGGAAAGTCTTGTGATATGATCCAATCTTTCCGCCTCGTTGCTTGCGTTCAGCTGATCCAATGCATTCTGAAGCTCGTTATCCATCTGCGTATTCATTTCCGCAAGATCGAGCACGCGCTCTGCAGTGGTATCGATGAACTTGTGGTCGATAATCACCTTGGTCTGAACGTCCTTGAGAAGTCCGTTCAGCTCATTGTAATACTTCACTACGTCATCGCGCCAAATATCATAGCGTACGGAGTAGTTCTGGCTGAGGAAGATATCCTCCTTGAGGTAAGTGGTATTCTGGAAGGAGAGGAGGAAGTTGAAGTTTGCTCCGTTCTCCAGTGCCTTAAGGATCGCGTACTTGATGTTGCTCTCCTCATTGAGAGGCTCGCCTGCGAATTGGATCTGACCGTGAAGAACAACGCCGAGGAACGGAACTGCCGCGCTGGAGTTGTTATGATGGCTGGAATCCAGATCGAGGTTCAGAATGTGATCCGCATAGCTCCAGGTGTATGCGTTTGCGCTGTCGAGCATAACGCTGTACTTCTTGTTGTTTGCGTTCTTGATCGCATTGAGAGCTGCAACGGTGTAGTCCTTGCTCTCCTCACGGATGTAGGACTCATCCTCATCAAAATCGGAGTTGAGCGCATTACCGAGGGATGCAAGCGAAATGCTTGTGATATCGTACTCCCCGTAGTTCTCCATCAGCTCGGTGTAGAACTTATCGTAACGGGAAGGAGATACTGCAAGCTGATAGAAGGATTCGTACTTCTGACGGGTTGCACTGTACACTCTCTTGGAGGTATAGCGGTTATCCATCGTCTTGACGGCATCATCCTTCAGCCTCGTATTATCAAATGCCTTATCATTGCTGATGTAAGCGAAATCAAAATCGGGATACAGACCGAAATTGCGGTTATCGTTTGCCGCATTGATCTCGTTTGCAATACGTACCAGCTCCTTAAAGCCATCCGCACCGCCAACGACGTCCTCCCACTCAAGATCGGAGGGAACGGTGGAATAAATACCGCCATTCGCAAAGCCCGTCATCTTGAAGTTGATATTGTTGACGCCTGCCTTGGAAAGCTCATCGTACATCGTTGCGATGTTTTCAAAGGTCGTCAGAGGAGTCATAACGTCCACGGGGAGCGTCATAATCGACTGCTGCGTCTCCATTGCTCCGAACACCTCAAGGTAGAGCGGGATATCCGCCTCTACGTCCTGTGCGGTCAGTCTCTTGAGCGTACCGTTCTCGATCAGATGATCGCGGTAGAACTCAGCCATGCCCATCCAGGAGGTATTGTAGGTAAGATAGGAGGGATCCTTTTCCTGCGCCTTCGCGCTTCTTCCCTCGTCGGTCAGCATCTTGTAGCGGATGGTGAACGAGCCCGTATACTTACGGTCGAGGTGGAAGATCTGCTGGGTGTTCTCGCCCGAAACGGACATCGAATCCGCAAGGTCGTAAACGTCGTACGGACGCGGCGAGAAGCTCGTGAGAATGGTGTTGTACTCACTCTCGATACCTGCGTGGTACGTGGTCAGATCTGCCAGAGAGTCGCCCTCTTCAATGATCGCAACAAAGCCGCGTCTGTAAGCGTCCACAGGCTTGTCGCTCACGGTGAAGTTGACCGAGCCGAGATCAAGCGCCTCTGCCCGAATCGCGGACATAACCGTGTTGGAGGCTTCCCCTGTGACGGGAACCATCATTCCGGTCGCCTCATCCTGGTAAGAATAGCTGTAAGAATAAATCTGCTCGTCTGCTACCACACCGTAAACGGGATAGCGGATGGGAGTCAGATTGCGGATCTCGCTGATTGCGTGGTAAGCGAAGTCGATGCCGTAAACGGGCTGACCGTAGCTTGCACCGATCTGCTTGACCTCTTCGAAATCGAAGATGGTACCCGCACCGTCAGGGAAGAAGGTGTAGCCTGCGTTTGCATTGTGACCTGCACCCATATAAGGGAGGATCTGCACCGACTGCAGCGTGAAGCTGTCAACGTCGTAGCGCAAGCCGTTGGAGGGAACGCGAACAGAGAGTCCGTCCTTGTCCAGAGAATACTCCAGAGCAAGCTTGAAGAGCGGATAAGGCGTGGTAATTGCCTTATAGCCCGTCTCCTCGTGGTCCTCGTCCATCATATCGAACGAGTAATCGGGGCAGCACTTCTTGATAACCGCCTCGATCTGGTCGAGGATCGCCTTCTCCAGGCTGGGAGCGATCTGCCAGATATCGGTAGTTGCAAGAATGGGCATCTTTTCGAGATATTCCTCACGGTCTACCTCCTGGAGGAAGCTGAGCGACTGCTTGGTAAAATAAAGTCCGTCGCTACCGTCACCGTAGGTGAAATACTCATACTCGGTAAAGGAAATGATACCCTCCTCGTATGCCTTTTCGATCGGCTCGAGGATATATTTCTGATAGCGCGCATCGGTAAGTCTGTAAGGAACGAGCTTTCTCGTTGCCTCCTCACCGATCGAGTAATCTACGCGGATACCGCTTTGAATGCGGGTTGCGGAAAGCTGTCCGAGCGCTGCAGCATCCGAGAAGCTGTACAGCTTCTTTGCAATGCCGTCGGAAGCCGCCGCCGTGATCATGATCTGCGAGAGCAGATGCACGGTGCTTTCGCTATCGTCATCCGCGTTCGAGTTACCAACGTCGTAGGGGTTGGAGAAGAGGATGTTCCCCGTCTTCTCTTCCTTAACTGCAACCTCACCCGTAATCGGATCTACGCGAAGCTCAAAGCCATCCTTCGCAAAGGGCATCGACATGCTCGCGAACTTCTCTTCGGGGGTTTTGTAGATCTTGGTAATGTAGATGCTTGTATCCATTGCGGAGGTCTCATCCGAGTCGTCCGCAAATACCGTCATCACCGACAGAGCCGAGAAGGAACCGAGGATCATGAGGACAGCTAAAAATGCTGAAATGAATTTATTCAATTTTTTCATTTTATAACCTCCTTCATATTACATTCGGTACTGAATCTCGGTTATGATGTTGGAGATCAAGCCGATGAGCTTGAAGAGCAGCATACCAAAGAGCAGCGAAATAAAGACGATAAAGATCATTGCCACCAGCGTACCGATGATGCAGATCAGGTTCTTACCCAGCGTGTAATCGTGCGTGACCATCGTACCGAAGAAGAGCAAGAAGCCCACCCAAACGAAGGAAACGGTGCTGAGCATATTGATAATGCCTGCTTCATCCGTTGTGACGAAGTTGGAGCCGAGCGTTGCGGGAATGATGAGCAGGACCATCGGCAGGAGCGAGTAGCAGACTGCGATGAAAATGTCCTTGATGCTTCCCTCGCCCTCAAACAGGGTGGTAAGGCACCAGTTACCGACAACGAACAGAATAACCAGAAGCACCACGAGGATCATCGTAACGAATACAGAGGAAACGTCTCTCGTGGGATTGAGCACGTATCCGCGTCCAACGCCCTGATAGAAGAAGGTCAGAACGGTGAGAGCGAGGAATACGAGTGCCGCACGGACGGATCCGCGACGCTCGTGCTTGAGGTCGTAGAAGCCGTCGAACGGATGGAAGATAACGTAGAAGCCATACAGAAGCTCCTGACCGAAGGTCTTGCGCTCCTTACCGTCGGTTGCAACGCGCTTATTGACCTTTGCAGCCCAGCCGAGGAACTTGAGCACAAGCACGATGACTGCGATGATTCCGAGAACCATCGGCAGGAACCAATCGGACATCCATTCCTTACGGACTTCCTTATAGGACTGAGACCAGTTTTCGGTATCGTATGCCTTTTCGAAGTAAGCAAGTGCCTGTTGGAAGTCTCCGCTGCGGTAAAGCGAGCTACCGATACCGATATAAGCGGTATCAAAATTCGAGTTTCTCTGAAGAACCGATTCCCAGCACTGGATCGCGTACTCGTTATCGAGTGCGTTCTCCGCTGCGATCGCCTGCAGGAGCAGGTCGCCGTACTCGGTTCTCTCGTAAACGGTCAGGCGGACTCCGCTCGAGTTATCCATAACGAGCAGGTTGTCACCCTGATAGCAAACCGCTACGATGTTGGAAAGGTTTCCAAGCGTCATACCCTTATCACCAAACGCAAACAGCAGGTTTCCGTTGTAGTCGTAGGTATAAAGCTTCTGTCTCTTGCTATCCGCAATCGTCCAGGTCTTTTCGGGGCCGACTGCGACGTCAATGATGGTAGAAACGCCGGTGGGGATCTCTTTTCTCTTATCAATGGAAGAGGTGGAGAAATCGACCTCACCTGCGGGCGGCCAGAAGCCGTTACGTCTCATGATCTCATCGCCTGCGGGGTTGAGGAGCTTGACGGGCATACTCTTGCCGTCGGTTGCCTTACCCGTGATCGCGCTCTGCACCTCGTTTTCGTTCAACGTGGAGCAGGTTACGTAGATAAAGCCGTCGGCACTGATGCAGATGTTGTCAAATCCTACGGAAACGACGTTATCCGTAAGCTTTCTCTGCTCATCACTCTGGAATCTTCTCCAAATGATATCCCACATTCCGAGTGTGACCTTCTGCGCACCGATGAATCCTACGAATCCACCCGTGGAATCCAGAACGACGACACCCTGGTTGCTCGCGCTGGAAATGACGTAAATTCTTCCGTATTGGTCGATCGCCATTGCAACGGGAACGTATTCCTTCTGGGAGATCAGCTGGCTGTTTGGCGCATCGACGATGCGCTTGTAGTTTCCTTCACGGTCGAACACGACCAGACGGAAGTTACCGGTATCACAGATCCAGATCTCATCCTCGGTTACAAACACACCCTGCGGGTTGGAAAGCGAATCGAGGTTACCGCCACGCTCATCACTCTTGAAGGTTGCGATCTCCTTGTAGAAGCGGTAGTTGGAGCTGAGAATGACGATACGGTTATTCTTGGAATCCGCAATGTAGATTCTGCCCTCGTGGTCGGTCAGCATATCCTTGGGCGTATTGAAGTTTACGCCCATACCCATCTGCTGATAGCCGAGAGACGCGGATGCGGTATATGCATCGGGAGAATACAGTGCGTCACCGTTAATGGAATAAGTGTAGGTCTGGTATGCGGACGATGCACTCGCACCAACGATCAGCGAGGAGCCGATCATAAGGAGAGACAATACGACCAACAATACAGATGTTAATTTTTTCATATTGCCTCCTTAATCCTTCATACCGCTCGAGCCCATCGTTTCAATAATGTTGGACTGCGTAATGACGAAGACCGCAATCGGAACCGCCATCATCAGGACCGTCGATGCGGCGGATGCACCCGCACGCTTGATACCGCCTGCGGTGATCTGACCGATCGCATAGTTGAACGACTTGAGCTGCTCGGAATAAATATAAATGGAAGAACCTGCATTCCACAAGCCCTGGAACGAATACACGATCAGGGTCAGCCACGCGGGCTTAACCATGGGCATTGCAATGGTCCAATAGGTGCGAAGCTCGCTCGCACCGTCAAGTCTCGCACTCTCCAGCACCGCATCGGTAATACCCGAATCCATAAACTGCTTCATCAGGTACAGACCCAAGGTAGAGCCCCAAGCGGGAATAATGATTGCGAGATAGGTGTCAACCATCTTAAAGGTACTCATCAGCAGGAAGCTGGTGATCGCCGTGACGGTTGCGTGGAACATCAGCGACGTCTGAATGGTCTTAAAGATCATTCTGCCGCCGGGGAACTTGATCTTTGCAAGTGCGTATGCACACATAGATGCAACGAACAAGTGTCCGAAGGTACCTGCTACCGAGGTAAAGATGGTGTTGAAGATGTAACGGGAAAACGGAACCCACGAGGAGTTCATCAACGTGAACAGATCCTTATAGTTAGAAAGCGTGGGGTTCATTACGTAGAAGCGGGGAGGATACATCCACAGCTCGTCAAGGGGCTTGAGCGACTGCATGATAACGTAGATCATAGGAAGGAACATAAATGCTCCGAGCGCTACGAGCAATACGGTAATACCTGCGTCACCTCCGGCAGAGCGCGCTAATACGACTTTATGATTTCTTGTTCTGAGTTTCTTTGCCATATTACGTACCTACCTTTGAAAGTGCCTTCTTGACGACCGTATTCGTTCCGATCATGATCAGGAACAAAACGGTTGCGATCGCCGAGGAGTAACCAATTTCGTAACGCTGAGAACCGTAGTCCTCCAAATGGTGCATAATGGTGTGTGCCGCGTAGTCGACCGAGGGGAATCCGCAAAGTGCGTTAACAACGGCACCGAAGCCGAATGCTCCCGTGATCGCCATGACCGCACCGAACATCAGCTGAGGCTTCATATTCGGGAGGGTGATGTACCACAGCTCCTGCCAACGGTTGCGAATTCCGTCCACCGCGCCTGCCTCAAACTGTGCCTTGTCGACACCCTGCAAGCCTGCAATAAAGGACAGGAACGAGGTACCGAGAGAGGTCCAGAGTGCGACCACGATACAAAGCGGCATGACGTAATCCGCGTCCTTGAACCACGCGATCGGCTCTGTGATCAGTCCGATCTCCATCATGGTTGCGTTGACCCAACCGTAAGCGTCCGCGGAGAACAGGGTACCCCAGATGAGGTACACCTGTCCTGCGATGGACGGCGAATAGAAGATCAAGGTGACAACTGCACGGATTCTGGGGGGCAGCTCGTTGATGAACCACGCGACCAGGAAGGACATCAGGTAGGAAGCAGGTCCTACGATGATTGCAAAGATCAATGTATTCTTCGCTGCGATCAGGAAGATATCGTCCGAGAAGAAGAGGTTGATGTAGTTCTCCAGTCCGACGAATCCCGGCCACTGCAGCATATTAAAATCGGTAAAGCTGATTACGATCGAAAGGATAACGGGCGTGATGGTGAAGAGCGTGAAGATGAGCAGGTAGGGTGCGATCATTGCGTACGCAACCTTGTTCTTCTTCATTTCCTTCCATATCCACTGCCGATAGGACATATCCTTTCTGGCAACAGCTTTACGTCCGGCTGTTTTCTTAGACATTTGCTTACTTTCTCCTTATCTAGATTAAAATCGGAAGCGAATCAGTAAGTAGCAAGTGCATTTGCCGCATCGGTGAAGCACTGTGCGGTAAAGTACAGGAGCTGCTGCTCGGTGAGACTGTCGATTTCGTAACCGCCATTCTTAGGCTCTGCGGTCTGCTTGCTGACGCGGACGAAGTAGGAAGGTGTTCCCTCTCCCTCTGCGGGCAGCTGACTCTTGAACATATCCGCAACAACTCTGAGGCGCTTTTCGATCGCTTCATCGTCATTGGAGATCTTCAGATTAACGAAAGCAGCCTCTGCCTCTGCAAACAGTTCAGCGTATGCTGCATTGTTGTACTGCTCCTTCAGTACGGAAATTGCTTCTTCTGCCTGTCCCAATCTCTTATCGAAGAGAGTGGTTCCAACCTCAAGGATCTCAAGCTTGAACTCCTCACGCTTACGGGAGATCTCCTTGTTGATGGTGTTGATGTAGCTGCGAAGCTTGGTAATGGGATCCTCGTTATCGTTATACGCTGCGAGGAATGCAAACTCGGTGTAACGGGGGAGAATGTAGGAGCCGGGGTAGTTCGGAACAGACGCAAGGTTGTCGAACTGCGCCTTGATCAGGCTGTACTCGGTATCGGTCCAGGGCATATTCTCGAGTGCCGCGATGTTTGCGGTGGAGTGCTTTGCGGAGTCACCGATGATTGCAACCATCTCGTTGGAGAACTCTGCCTGTGCGTAGTCTCCGGTGAACCACTTCATATACTGCCAGGATGCATCGATCTTATCCGTTCCCTTGATCATTACGGATGCGGAAGCAGAGGAGATCGAGCAGTTGTTGAGGAAGGTCTCGCCCGTGACGGGATCCTTATTCTCCATACCGGGCAGCGGTACGAAGGTCCACACGCCCTCCAGCTCGGTTGCAAAGACCTTGAGCTGGTTGTAAAGGGTTACGTAGTTGGAGATGATGATCGGCATCTCACCCGTTCTGAAACGGTTTGCCGCGTTGTAGGTGTAGGGGAAGGAATACTGCGTGAAGAGATCACACATCTTCTGGAAGGAGGTCTCGCCGATGGTGGAATCGAGGTTGATTCTCATACCGTTATCCGCAAAGAGCTCACCGCCCATCTGATAAAGGAAGAGCTGATAGTTAACGGGAAGACCGATTTCCATATTCTTGGATTGGAGAACGGACTGTGCGTTGTAGATCTCATCCCAGGTGGTGGGAATATCCAAGCCGGTATCCGCAAGAATGTCGATACGGACGAACATCATCGGGAACTGCTGCGTCTCGGGGAGTCCGTAGTAGTGGGTGACGTCATCGGCATCCTCCATACGGAAGACGATCATTGCCGCATCGTTGAACTGTGCCTTTACCTGCTCAAAGCCCTCAAGTCCCTCAATTTCCTGAAGCGCACCGCGGATCGCGTAGTTGATTACGTTACCCTGTGCAAGACCCATATAAACGTCCGGGCCGAGGCCTGCTAATATAGAAGGAAGCAAAGTTCCGCCGTTGACGAGCTTGAGGTCGACGGAGACCTTACCCTGTGTGACGTTGTTGGTAAAGTCGTTGGTACACATATTACGAACGACCTGAAGCTGGTCACGTCCGTAAGCTGCGTCATCGGTTGCCGCACCGGAGAGCATCCATACCTCGATGTTCTCTGCGTTCGCATCGGTATCGACCGCACCCATACTGTTGTAGTCACGGAAGAAGCTCTGGAAGAACGCGGAGATCTCGTGGATCATACGCTGGAAGAAGTTACCCTCTGCCTTGGGAAGCTCCGCACCTGCGGGCTGGATCTGAATGTAGTCCAGCTGGAGAGGCTGCGTCTTCGCGTCGGTCAGGAAGGTACCGAGAGAACCGACATAGCTCTTATAGTTATCCAGGTTCTTTGCGATCTCGTCCTCGTCCTTGACCATTCTGTTGAGCAGGTTGGTCAGCTGGTCGCAAATACCGGAATAGGTAGATGCAACGCCCGCGGTCTCCTTCAGCATTGCGGAGATCGCCTCGAGACGGGAGATCTGTGCAAACATATTCTTAATGGTATTGGGAAGCAGACGGTAGAAGCCGTAATCGCGGTAATCATCGGGATCCGCGCCCGTCAGCTTCAGGATCGCAAGATAGTCGGCGTTGAGGTTGTTCAGAATGTCCTCAACCTCGCGTACCAATCCGCTCATCGATCCGAGCGTTACCTCAATGCGAACGGTGTAAACAACGCCTGCCTCAAGATAAACGTGGAAGGTGTTGTTGCCGTCGGAGAGAGAGGTCGTCTGCCAATCGGTATCGTAATCGAAGCGAATGGCACCTGCCTCCGCATACGGAACACCGTTGTAATAGCCGTAGGTGTTGTTGAACTTCTTGCGGTAAGCATCCTCATTCTCGAACTCCTTTGCAAAGAGCTGAACCGAGCGGTTGACGTACAGACCGTCGAGGTAGCTCTGCTTGAAGCGAGAAACGATATCGTAAAGTCCGGAAGAATCTACGGAGAATTGATATTCGACCCACTGTCCCGCGGTTGCCCACTTCTCTGCACCGATGGTGTTGAGGAAGGTCTTCTTGGTGCTTGCGGGAGAGGTGATGGGAGAGGTACGGTCCTCGATCGGGTAGACAACGTTCGTCGAAGCATTGCTGGTGCTCTCTGCCTCGATCTTCACGGTGGTCGTACCCGCATTCATTCCAACGTTGGCACGGATATTGGCGATGTACGTCTCATAGCTCTCGGAAACCTCATAGGGCGTGAGAATGATCTGTGCAAGCGCCATAGGCTCGTTGATGCCCTCCAGCACGAGGTTGGTCTCGCCAAACTCGTCGGGGGTCAGCACGAATCCGAAGTTATCGGCAAAGAAGCCGCTGCTGTCGCGAAGCGTGTAGGTGATCCAATCGGGCGTCTGCTTCATGGAAGGACGAAGCTCGTTGTTCTCCGCATCAGTGGTGAAGAAGCGAAGCTCGTACTTCTCGATGAACAGATTGCGAGCCGCCGTCATCACAGCAGGCTGCGTGAATTCCGCGAACTCCGCGCCGTGCTTATCGGTCTTGACAACGCCCGAAATTCCAACCCTCTTACCCTCCTCGATCACGGAGGCTACCGTTTCGTTCTTGGAAGGATAGTAAGCTGCAACAAGCGCTACGTTCTCATCGGAGACGTCCGAACGGAAGGAAGACCACAGCTTGGAGAAGCGGAGTGCGTGAGATTCCTTGAAGGGAGCCGCAACGCCCAGACCGCTGCCGAGCGCGAACTGACGCTCGATCGCCGCAGACTTACCGATGGTCTCACCGTTGAGGGTAAGCACGGGATAATACACGAACTGAATGCTCGCGAGCGCGCCCTCCGCGCCGATTCCCATAGACGTAAGATCTAGCGTCCACTGCGTCTCACCCGAGCTGGGCGTGTAGACGACCTGCTGATCCTCAAATTCGCTCACCTCATAGTGAAGTCCGGTGATGAAGACCAGATCGGCGGGATCGTATTTACCCTGCTCGACCGCGTCCTTGACACTCGTGTAAACGGTCTTGTTCTTATCGTTCACGGTCAGGCTCCAAGCGCCGTCCTTGATGCGGATGACGTCCTTGGTCTTGCTCGTAAACACAAGATCCATCTCGCCGAGATCGATCACCTGATCCTCGGTTACACGGTAGGGAGAGCCGGGCTTGAAGTAGTCCGCGTACTCCTCCATGTAAGCGAGGTACGGGATCGTACCCAGCTCCTTCTGGTAGTCGGAGATCATATCCGACGTTACCGAATTGCCGCCCGTCGCTTCCGACGCACCAATGGAGACGGCAGTACCGCTCACAAGAAGCAAGCATGCCAATGCAAGGCTCAGAATTCTTGTGATCATTTTGTTTCTCATTTGCGTTTCCTCCTGCAAATAATTCCGGACAGAAGCGGTCTGTCCAACCGTTGGCAATCCCGTATGCGTACACGCGCGAGGCGAAAACGCAGAGCAAAAATTGCCCGAAAAACAGGAAATTCCGCCTTTTGGGCATAGTTTCCCCTATATTGATATGTATATCATACCATAAAACCCCTCGCTTGTCAAGAAAAAACCGAACTCATTTTTTCATCCGCCGCGCTTTTTCGCCTCCCAAATCGCACATTTGTCTCAAAAAAGAATTCCTTAAATTACAGTTTTTCCCACGGCTCAAAAATTACATAATTTGGCAATTACACAAAAGTAAATTTGATTTACCTCAAAAATTGGTCAAAATCCTTTGTTTCCCCTGTTTTTTGTGCAACTTTTACCGCTGTTTTTCTCATAGAAAAAGAAAAATTCTAAAATTGTCAATTATATTTACTCACGCGGGCTTTTTGAACCGACGTAAGTTCATACAAAAGAACGATTGTGATATTGTGCAACATAAACAAAAATATGCTCGTTTTTTCTACACTTCAAGACACCGAAAAAAGCCGTTTTTTTCGATTTTTTAGCCGCTTTCATCCCCTCCCCTCACGCCGATTCGGCAAAAAAAACAGCCCCCAACCGAGACGTCCTTGCGCCTTGGTGGGGGGCTTTGATACAGTATGGGATTACAGCGGTCTCCGACTCCCGATTTTTACTTCAGGAATCCGTTAATGATCTCTGCCTCGGCTTCCTTTTCGGTCAGTCCGAGCGTCATCAGCTTGATGAGCTGCTCGCCCGCGATCTTACCGATCGCCGCCTCGTGGATCAGCGATGCCTCCACGTGATTTGCTTCGATCTTGGGAACTGCGATCACCTGCGCGTCATCCATAATGATGGCATCACACTCGGTGTGTCCCGAGCAACGGTTGTTTCCGTTGATCTGCGAGAGGAAGCTCTGACGGCTGCGATCCTTTGCGACCGAGCGCGAAACGACGTGCGTGCCGCAGTTTTCTCCGTTGAGATCAACGACAAAGTTGGTTTCCGCGAATTGATCGCCGTGCGTCATGATCTTTTCGCGTACGACGAGCGTTGCGCCGTCGGCAAGCGTTGCGCGCGTTTCGCGGCGCGTGGAATCCACGCCCTTGATCTGCGCGGTCTCCATTTCAACGTAGCTGTTTTCCTCTAAAATCGCTACCGTTGTGGGATTCATCAGCCTTTTTCCGTTTCCGTCGCCCTCTCCGTAGTGCTTTTCCACGTACTTGAGCTTAGCGTTCTTACCAACGAAAAAGGAGTGGATTCCGCTATGCTCGCTCTCCGCGTCCCCGCTGTTATGGATGCCGCAGCCCGCAACGATGGTCACGTCGCAGTCCTCGCCGATATGGAAATCGTTATAGACCAATTCCTTGATGCCCGATTGGGAAAGCAGAACGGGAATGTGGATGCTTTCGTTCTTCGTGCCGGGCTTGATATAAATATCGATACCGGGCTTGTCGTCTTTTTTGACGATGCTGACGTTTTCGGAATCGTTTTTGCCGTGCAGCTGCCCGTTGATGCGCAGAGAATACGCACCCTGCGGAACCTCGTGGAGCCCCGCAACCTGTTCAAGAAGTGTTTTTTGTATTGCGTCCATCCTCACGCCTCCTTTGTAAAGCGGCATCCTGCGCGCGTATCGAGGAGCGTCGGCAGAATATCCGCCTTCGCGCCGTACGCGGCAACCTCACCGCCCGAAATGACGACGATCTTATCTGCAATATCCAGGATACGCTCCTGGTGCGAGATGATCAGGATCGTACCGCGGGTACGCTCGTACATATTGCGGAACACCTGGATCAGATTGTTGAAGCTCCAGAGGTCGATACCCGCCTCGGGCTCATCAAAAACCGACAGCTTTGTGCCGCGTGCGTTGATCATTGCGATCTCGATGCGCTTGAGCTCACCGCCCGAAAGAGAGCCGTCCACCGCGCGGTTGATATAATCCTTAGCGCAAAGTCCGACCTCGGAAAGATATTGGCACGCCTCGGAAATATTGATCTTCTTTCCCGATGCCATCGAGATCAGATCCTTGACGGTAATTCCCTTGAAGCGTACGGGCTGCTGGAACGCAAAGCTGACACCGTTTTGCGCGCGCTCCGTGATCGTCATATCGGTAATATCCATACCGTCAAGCAGAATTTTGCCCGACGTGGGGACGTAAATGCCCGCAATGAGCTTGGCAAGCGTGGATTTTCCGCTTCCGTTAGGGCCCGTAATGGCAACGAAGCGATCGTCGATCTGCAGGCTGACGTCGTGCAGGATCTCCTTGCCCTCGGGCGTTTTGTAAGATACGTTTTTGAATTCTAACATAGTAAGTCCTTTTCTTTTGTAAAAACTTGCTTATCACTATATTTTATCCCTTTTTCTATTCAATTGCAAGAATTATCTCGTCCGCGTCTTGTTAACTTTCTGTGAACGAGGCTCGGAGAACGTGTTTTTATGCTATAATAAGACGATTCACTCACCAAAAGGAGGAGCTATGAGAGAGTTTCCAAGAGTCACCGTCACCCCGAAGGGAGAAAAATTCCTGCGCGACGGGCACGTATGGGTTTATGCAGATGAGATCACCGAGGTGGTCGGAGCGCCCGAGAACGGTGCGATCACCGACGTCTATTCGCAAAAGGGGCGTTACCTCGGCAGCGGATTTTTCAACGATCATTCCAAGATCCGCGTCCGTGTGGTCTCCAAAAATGCAAACGATAAATTTGACGAGGCATTCTGGGAAAGAAAGCTCCGTTGGGCAATCGAATACCGCAGAACGGTAATGTCAGAGGAGGATTTTTCCTGCTGCAGGCTGATCTTCGGAGAGGCGGACGCCTTCCCCGGCTTCACGGTTGACAGATTCGGAAAAGTCCTTGTCACACAAGTGCTTTCTCTTGGCATTGAAATGCGCAAGGAGATGCTCTACCGACTGCTGATCAGGCTTTTGAGAGAGGAATTCGGTCAGGAGATCGAGGTGCTGTACGAGCGTCAGGACGTTGCCATTCGCGCGCTTGAGGGAATGGAGCAATACACCGCTTTTTGGAGCGGCGAGGGGCTCTTCACCGACACCGACGGCAAGACCGAGATCGTCGAAAACGGCGTGCGCTACGAGGTGGACTATATCAACGGACAGAAGACCGGATTTTTCCTTGATCAGAAATACAACCGTATGGCGATCCGCAAGATCGCAAAGGGTCGCCGCGTGCTTGATTGCTTTACGCACACGGGTTCGTTTGCGCTCAATGCGGCTATGGGCGGAGCCGCGCACGTTACCGCAGTGGATATTTCCGCCGATGCCATCGCAATGACGAAGAAGAACGCGATCCGAAACGGGCTTGACGACCGTATGGACTTCCTCTGCACCGACGTATTCGATCTGCTGACCGATCTGGCGCGCGAGGGCAAGTGCGACTACGATTTTATCATCCTCGATCCCCCTGCCTTCACCAAGAGCCGGGAGACGGTCAAAAACGCAACGCGCGGCTACAAGGAGATCAACCAGAAGGCAATGCGCCTGCTCCCGCGCGGCGGCTATCTTGCCACCTGCTCCTGCTCGCACTTTATGACCGAGGAGCTGTTCTGCAAAATGCTGCACGATGCCGCGGCGGACGCGGGTGTGGGACTCCGACAGATCGAAGCGCGCCAGCAATCCCCCGACCATCCTATTCTTTGGAACGTCCCCGAAACGAGCTACCTCAAGTTCTATATCTTCCAGATCGTTTAATATTATAATAAAAATTGTTCTCATTCTAAAATAAGATTAAAAACAGACCGCATATCAAAGGATATGCGGTCATTTTTATGTTTTATTTAACTTTTCTCCGAACAGGATCAAAGTGCGCGGATGGACTCGACGGGCTTCTTTCTTGCCGCGTGGTAAACGGGCAGGAAGGTTGCCAGCACTGCCGTGGCGAATGCGATTCCGAGCATGATCGCAATAGAGGGAACTCCAAAGACGAAGATGGATGCGCCGAGCTGCGCGCCAAGCTCCGTGTTGAGCACACTGCAGAGAACCGCAGAGCCCGTAACCGAAAGCGTCACCGCGATCAGCGCGATCACGAAGGACTCGGAGAAGAAGATCTTGAACACGTCAATGCTTCTTGCACCAACCGCACGCAAAATTCCGATCTCACGCTTCTTCTGCGAGATGGAAACCGAAATGAAGTTAGAGAACAGGAGAATTGCAAAGAGTGCGAGGGCAAGACCGACGTAGAGGAAGATCTGCGAGAGCATCTGAACCATCTCATCGACTGTGCGGAGCGATTCGATGTAAGAGCCCTTGAGCAAGAGGCGCGTATCCTGCGCGTCGAAGCTGTCGGTGTTGTAAAGCGTCCAGAGATAGTTGGTCTGCTCTCTGCTGTGATCGTAGGGGAGATAGAGCGTGGAGTAGATGGCATCGGGATCGAACACGTAGTTGGTATCCTGCTCCGAGTAATTTTCGAGAAGCGTTTTCTGAAGCTCCCAAAGCGCGTTCACCTCTGCCTCTGCGAGGTAGATCGAGCCGTAACCGTACATTTGCTGATCTCTCTCAATCGCAACAACGCCGACGATCGTGTAATTCTTGACGTCTGCCGCCGTTACGTTGCTGTTGCCCATACGGTCGCTGGGCTTGACAAGGAGCGTGAGGCTGATGCCGTAGGTCTCGCACGCATCAAAGAGTGCCTGCACGTATGCGGCTCTCTCGGTGGGCTCCATCGGCTCGATCATCGGAGCTCCCGTTTCTGGATCGTGAACGAAGTTGCCTGTTTCGGGATCGATAATCGGCGTACCGCCCGTTGAAAGCGCGTCACACATTCTGAGCAGATCGTTTAATACGGTGTATTCGGGCTTATCGTAGTAATCGTAATTTCCCTGCGCCTCATACTCCTCGCGCACACGGTCTTGGATCCGATAGAATTCTTCACGAAGCTCGATTGCGAGGTACTGCTCCGAAACGACGACCTCACCCGCGCCAAGCACGTGATTTTGGGTCTTGTAGAGCACGTTCTCGGCATCTGCAATCGACTTGTAAAGGACGGTGTTGTGGAATCCGTGCTCCAGCTCGTCCTCATCGGGGCGGTCGAACGCAATACTAGCCTCGCGGTAATCCTCGTCTCTCATACCGCCAAAGCTTACGGTATACTTGGTCAGCTCGTTGACGCGCTCCTCACTGAAGAACGCGGTAAGATACATACCGTCCTCCAGCGCGCGCTCAAAATCATACTGCTGTCCGTAATTCTCGGTACCCGTCGCTTCCTTGAGCGAATCGAACTTGGAGTCAACCGCGCCGCTGTCAATGATACAGGTGATCTTATAGGAGGTGCCGTCGATCGTGACGGTTTTGCCGATCAGCTCCTCATTTGTGGTAGCGGTGATCGTGTTTCCGTCCTTGTCAAGTGCCTGGCAGGTGCGGAGAAGCTCTGCAACGTAGGTGGAAATACCGATCTCGTCATCCGCCGTGGGATAGTTACCGATAAGACGGCTTCTCATCGTGTTTTCCTCGGGCAGGTAAGCGATCGATTTGATCGTGCTGATCCAATAAACGGAGGGACGGGAGCGGACGTTGATGGTCATATTCGCTTCGATCGCGCCGAAAACGTCGGGACCGAATTTTTCGCGGAACGCCAGCATATCCGCCTCGGAGAAGAGACCTGTGGAGGTCGTCGTATGCTCGGACTCCACCAGACCGTTGCGATACCACTTCATTCTCGCCTGATATTCCTTGCCGAGCGTGACGTGCGTATGGGTGGAATCGGTAAAGGTCTTCTTGAAGGTCGCCTCGCTGTCGTAGAAGCTGAGCGTGGAGAGGAGACCGAACAGGACGAAGGAAATGACGCAAAGAAGGATCGTGAAGAGCAGGCGGACGGGCTTGCTCTTGAGCCCCGAAACACCGATCTTTGCGGCGTGACGCGCGGGGAGCTTGGAGCGGATAAAGCGCGAATCCTTGGGCGTGTATTCCTTTTTGGGGAGAACCGATTCGTCGGTATCCGCAAAGATCTCCTTTTCGCCGTCTGCGGTAATGCGGCTCACCTTGCGGAAGTTTTCGACGTCGCGATCGCCCTTTGCGATGATGACGTCGCCCGCGGAGGACTTCAGGAAGCTGTTGATCTCCGCGAGATCGCTCTCACTGAGCGTGCTTCCCTGCTTGATGCAAAGCACGTCACCGAGAGAGGAGACGTTTTTGGAGATCTCGGTCTGCTTCTGATGCGCCTTGGAGACGTCGGAAAGAATTTTTCCGTCCTTGAGCTCGATGATACGGTCGGCGTAAAGCTCCGCAAACTCGCGGTCGTGCGAAACGACGATGACGAGCTTATCCTCGGAGAGCTTTTTGAGGGTGTCGAACACCTGCTTGCCCGTTGCGGAGTCGAGCGCTCCCGTCGGCTCATCCGCCATAATGATCTCGGGAGACTTGACGAGTGCGCGCGCGATGGCGATTCTCTGCTTCTGACCGCCCGAGAGCGTGTTGGGCTTGCGCTTTGCAAAGCCTGTCAGATCAACCTGCTCAAGCAGCTCGGCAATGCGCTTTTTGTCCTTTGACTTGCCCTGAAGCTCAAGCGCGAGCGCGATGTTATCCTCTACGGAGAACTCGTTGAGGATGTTGTACTCCTGGAAAATGAAGCCGATGAAGGTGTTGCGGTAGCTGTCGAAATCGCTCTGCGAGAACGCCTTGCTGCTTCGCCCCTTGACGATGATCTCGCCGTCGGTCGGCTCGTCAAGACCGCCGCAGACGTTGAGGAGCGTGGATTTACCGCTTCCGCTCTTACCGAGCAGAAAGACCATGCCGCGCTCGGGGAAAGAGAGCGTAACGCCGTCGAGCGCACGGGTGTCCGCGCCGTTCTTGGCTTTCGATTTGTATATCTTGGTTAGATTTTTAACCTCAAGCATATACATTCCTCCTTTTATCAAGTATCAAAAAAACGGCAGCGCCCACGGCAAATCCGCCAAAAGAAGCACCAACCGTTCCCTGCCCTTATTATACCAAAAAAAGGATTCTATGTCAATATTTTTTAAGTGATATAGGAAAGAATTACGGGGGAGAGGATATTTTTCTTAAGGAGAAAAAATATCCTCTCCCCCCGCCCCCCTCACCTAAAAAGACCTTTCTATAAGGATAAGAGAAAATAAATTCGTTTGTCTGTGCCACTGTCGGAAGATGGTGAGACAGACTTTTTTGTTTCTCTTACAGTTCCAAGCAATAGCTTCCGCGAGCGTTAGGTGCCACTTCTCACTGCGGCTCGGTCACGTTGCCGACGGGCGTGGCGTAGAAAAAGGAGCGCCGAAGCGCTCCTTTAGGGGGTAGATGTTATTGATTTTCCCACGGGGTGGGCACGCCGTCAAGGTGGCGCCAATAGTTTCCTGTAGTCGTGGGTGCGGATGCGGAATAATAGTAGATCGTAGCGGAGGCGAGGGGGGAATTCTCATAACCAATCGAAATCTCATACCACTCACTTGCCGTGCCGGTGTAATAAACACTCGCAAGGCTTCTGCAACCGAAGAACGCATAATTGCCAATGCTTGTCACACTGTCGGGGATCGTGATGCTCGCAAGGCTACTGCAACCAAAGAACGCAGAATTGCCAATGCTTGTCACACCGTTTCCGATCGTCACGCTCGCAAGGCTGCTGCAATTGTAGAACGCACCAGAGCCAATGCCCTCCACACTATCTGGAATCATGATGCTCGCAAGGCTACTGCAACCCCGGAACGCATAATTGCCAATGCTTGTTACACTTCCGTCTGACGGGATCACGCTGTTTTTACATCCCAAAATCAAGGTTTTACTCTCGGTTTCAATCAAACAGTTTCCATCCGAATGATATTTGGAATTACCGGATGCAACCACGATACTCGCAAGGCTGCTGCAACCGGAGAACGCATCAGAGCCAATGCCCGTCACGCTGTCGGGAATCGACACTTTTGTAAGACTATCGTAACCATAAAAAGCATTTGGTTTAATG
>JAZQWH010000011.1:0-7540 GCA_045632205.1 Eubacteriales bacterium | reverse complement strand
TACGGAACCAACAATGAGTTCGGCTTTGACTATCT
Source organism: Eubacteriales bacterium (assembly GCA_045632205.1). Taxonomy (GTDB): domain Bacteria; phylum Bacillota; class Clostridia; order Oscillospirales; family CAG-272; genus UMGS1865. Next base: position 7,505 of record JAZQWH010000011.1, on the reverse strand, counting down.
GCGTGATAATATGGTGGTCTACAAGGAGCGTATGGTGCAGAGAGGACACGATTTTGCCATCGTGGACGAGGTGGACTCCATTCTCATTGACGAGGCGAGAACGCCTTTGATCATTTCGGGCGCGGGAGACACCGCAACCGATCTTTACGAGCGCACCGAGGCACTTGTCCGCACAATGACCAAATTTGTCATCAAGGAGATCGACAACAAGCAGAGCCACGATGATATTCTTGCGGATTACATCGTTGACGAGAAGGCGAACAACGCCATCCTCACGCCTCACGGTGCAAAGAAGGCGGAGGAATTCTTCGGACTTGAAAACTTTACCGACGTGGAGAACGCGCAGATCGTGCATCACGTCAATCAGGCGATCCGTGCGCACGGATGCATGAAGCGCGACGTGGACTACGTTGTTAACGAGCAGGGCGTTATGATCGTCGATTCCTTCACGGGACGACTGATGCCCGGCCGTCGCTATTCCGACGGTCTCCATCAGGCGATCGAGGCGAAGGAGCACGTGCAGGTGCAGAAGGAAAACAAGACGCTTGCAACCATCACCTTCCAGAACTATTTCCGTATGTACCGCAAGCTTTCGGGTATGACGGGTACGGCATTGACCGAGGAGAACGAGTTCCGCGAGATCTACAACCTTGACGTTGTGGAGATCCCCACCAATAAGCCGATGATCCGTGTCGATCATCCCGATTCGGTCTACCGCAGCGTAGCGGGCAAATATAACGCAATCGTCGAGCAGGTCAGAATATGCCACGAAAAGGGACAACCCGTTCTGGTGGGTACGGTCTCGATCGATAAATCCGAGCTGCTCTCCAAAAAGCTGAAGAGTGCGGGAATTCCGCACACTGTCCTCAACGCAAAGTTCCACGCCAAGGAGGCGGAGATCGTTGCGCAGGCGGGTAAATTCGGCGCGGTCACCATTTCCACCAATATGGCGGGACGCGGAACCGACATTCTGCTTGGCGGTAACCCGGAGTTTATGGCAAAGGCGGATCTGCGCGCAATGCAGATTCCCGAGGAATATATCGCGCAGTGTGCAGGTGCCACCGAGAGCGACGACGAGGAGCTTGAGCGCGTGCGCACGCTCTTCCGCGAGCTGGTCGAAAAGCACAGGGAGGAGATCGCTCCCGAGGCGGAAAAGGTCAGAGCGGCAGGCGGCTTGTTCATTCTCGGCAGTGAAAGACACGAGAGCCGACGCATTGATAACCAGCTCCGCGGACGCTCAGGCCGTCAGGGTGACCCCGGTGAATCCAAGTTCTTCCTCTCGATGGAGGACGATCTGATGCGCCTGTTCGGACAGGAAAGATTGCAGGCGATCGTCACCGCGCTCAAAATGCCCGAGGATATGGCGATCGATGCTAAGATCCTTTCCAACGCGATCGAGCGCGCGCAGAAGAACATCGAGGATGCAAACTTCAAGCGCAGAAAATACGTGCTGGCATACGATGACGTGATGAACCAGCAGAGAAACATCATCTACCGTCAGCGTCAGGACGTGCTCAACGGGGAGGATATTTCGGAAACGATCCAGAAGATGGTGCTTTCCACCGTCGCGTCGGTCGTGGAGGGATTCACGCGCGGAGACTTGGTGGAGGAATGGGATTTCGACGGCTTGCGTGCGCATTTTATGGGCTCGCTGACAACCGAGGAGGACTTCCGTTATACCGAGGACGAGCTGAAATCGCTTGACCGTGAGGCACTCTCCGAGGCACTTTGCGCAAGGGCGATCGAGCACTATCACGAGCGCGAGGAGCTGTTTGGTCAGGATACCTTCCGCGAGGTCGAGCGTGCGATCCTTCTGCGCAGTGTTGACACCGCGTGGATGGAGCATATCGACACGATGGACGATCTCAAGGGCAACGTCGGTCTGCAATCCTATGCACAAAGAGATCCCATCAATGAGTACCGTATTCAGGGTGCGGATCTGTTTGATACGATGGTGGATGACATTCGACAGAATACCGTCCGCGCCATTCTTTCTGCCGTGCCGCGTACACCGATCAAGCGTGTGCAGGTGGCAAATCCGCTTACCGCAGGCTTTGAGGGCGAGAAGAAAAAGCCGATCGTCCGCCGCGCGTCCAAGACCGTGGTCAACGATAGCGCGCGAATCGGACGGAACGATCCCTGCCCGTGCGGAAGCGGTAAAAAATACAAGAATTGCTGTATGCGCAACGAGGCGCAGGGCTGACGGAGGAAAATATGGGATTCGGCTATCTTTTTCTCGGCTATCTGATCGCATACGTGCTCTATTTTACCGTGCAGGCGTTTGGCGTGGGCGGATTGGCACTGCTCATCGGATACGGAGCAATGCTCTTGGGACTTGTCGGGCTGACGGGCTATCAGAGAAGCTTTGCAATTGCAAAATGGCTTTGCTTGCCTCTGCTCCTGCTCTCGCTTTATCGCTTGATGAACGATCTTGGAACGATGTTTTTGTGGGATCTGCCGATCTTTGATGCAACCGTTGTAACCGTGCTTTCGTGGGTCGAATTTGCATTTGTAATGATCTTCCAATTTGCGATTTTGTACGGTGTGCGCGAGATTGCCGCAGAGGTGGAGCTTTTGCACATTGCGACAAAGGCTGTGCGCAATGCGATCTTCGTTTCGCTTTACGCCGTTGTGTATCTCTTTGCCAACGGGATCTTTGTAGGCAATGCGGAGATCAGGGGATATTTCAGCTTCCCGTTGGTGATCACCGAATTGGTCTATCTTCTCCTTAATTTGCTCCTTTTGCTCAGCTGTACCAAAAATATCTGCGCAGAGGGGCAGGAGGACGTCCCCAAAACGCCGCACCGATTTGAATGGCTCAACCGTCTCGACCGCTCCTATGAGCGCACGAGACAGAAAAATATTGACGATGCGCGTGCCGCGGGGGAAGCACTCGTTGCACGCAGAAACAAAAAACGAGAGGAAAAACGCAACCGAAGCAAATAAGGAAAGGGGGGAATACGGTGTCGATCCTGCGTTCGAAAAACAAGCTCAGCCTTTGCGCGTTGGCGCTCGGCGGTCTCTTTCTGTGCGATCCGATCGTCGGATTCCGCGACGTACTCCCGAACTTTATTGGTTACGCGCTCCTGTTTTTGGGGCTTTGGAGGCTTTCTGATCTGAACGAGGACCTTGCGGACGCAATGAATTCCTTCCGCAAGCTGATCTGGGTGTCGGTCGGACAGCTTGCCGTACAGTGGCTCGCGTTCGATTTTCTACCAACGCTCACCGAATCGAATCGCGGTACGGTCAATGCCGTGAACCAATACGAGAGTCCGATGCTCTTGCTCCTTGCAACCTTCGTTTTGGCATTGCTGACTTGGCTTTATCTGATTCCCGCCTTCCGCAGTCTCTTTTTGGGGCTTGGGCTCCTTGCAATGCACGGCGAGGCGAAAAACGCGGTTACACAGGAGAAGCGGGGCAGAGCGCAGTGGGAGCGGCTTTCCCGATTCAGCATTGCGTTTGCGGCTTTGATGCCCGCGCTTTCCTTGCTCCCCGAGCTTTCAATTCTTACAACGCTGAATCTGCTCAGTGATTCTCCTACGGTACGCTTCGATTGGTATCGCTTCATTTGGCTGTTCCGCTCTACCGCCGCAATCGCCGCGGGAATTCTCGGACTTTTGTGGCTGATCGCCTTTGTTCGCTTTTTTGTACGGATCCTGCGAGATCGCTCGCTCTGTGAGACGGTCGATTCCCGCTATGAGGCGGAGATCGCGCCCCGTGTGCGGTGGTTGGCATATCGCCGCGTCTCCTTTTCATTCGCGCTCCTGACCGTTGGATTTCTTTTCTGTACCGACCTTTACGTCGATGGATATCCGATCTTCCATCGCGTAATACCCGCCGTATTGCTGTGTATTGGACTTTTCTCCGTCAGACGGATGCCAAAGCTCTTCTCGCTCCCTCTTCTTGCGGGTGGCGTCATTTTAGCGGTTTTGGGTGGCATTCGCTGGAGTCTGCGCCGTACGTATCTTGCCGACCATCTCTTGGAGGATGCAAGACATATTCCGCGTGCGTATAATGAATTTTTTACGGTTCGCGTGTTTGAATTTGTCGAGTGGATCGTTTTGTGCCTCTTCCTTGCCGCTTGTATGGCTTTGCTTTGGCGCTCGGTGAGCGGCTTGAATGCCGAGATGGAGGGGGCTGTATTCGGTCAAGACCGTCGCAAGTATGCAATCAAGCTTTGTATCGTTGGCGTACTGTTGCTTGCCTCAACGGTCTTTGGTTGCCTGAACGCCATCTTGCAGCTTGAATATCGCGTTTTGGGGTGGACGTCACTTGTTTTGTTCGTCTCAACGTTTTTGATGCTGCGCGCCTGGATGATGAATATTCGCGACGAAATTTTTTCTTGCGCGCGTGCGGAGGAAATGCATAGAACGGGTAATGGCGGCGCATACTGATGTTGTAATTCCAAAATTACAAAAAAGGAGTATGCGATCATGCAAAACAACAACTACAACAAGAATCAGAACCAAAACAACAATCAGAATAACAATCAGAACAACAATCAGAACAACAACCAGAATAACAACCAGAACAAGAATCAGAATAACAACCAGAACAATAACAATCAAAATCGCGCCAGATAAAAAAAGAGGCTGTCTCAAGAAATTGAGACAGCCTTTTTTTTATTGCTTATTCCGTACGCAATGCAACAACGGGGTCCTTCTTTGCCGCGCTTCTCGAGGGAATGATGCCCGAGATGAGCGTGAGAGAGACGCTGATCGCGATAAGGATCAGTGCTGCAGGGAAGGGAAGGATCGCCTTGAGGTTGGCGATGCCCGTGAGATAGTTGAGGATCGCGTTGATCGGGATGCAGAGCAGGTAGGTTACTATCACACCGAGCAGACCTGACGTAAAGCCGATGATCATTGTCTCTGCGTTGAACATACCCGAAACGTCCCGCTTGGATGCACCGATCGCGCGCAAAATTCCGATCTCCTTGGTGCGCTCCTGAACCGAGATGAGCGTGATGACGCCGATCATAATAGAGGAAACGATGAGCGAGATGGAAACAAATGCGATCAGCACGTAAGAGATCGCGTTGATGATCGTTGTGATCGAGGACATCATAATGCCGAGGTAGTCGGTGTAGGCGATCTTTTGCTCCTCGCCCACCGAATCGTTGTAGGCCGCGATCGTATCCACGATGATATCCTTGTTTTCGAAGGAGGAGGCATAGATGTTGATGGTTGCGGGGGAATTGAGATCGAGACAGCCGATCTTGACGAGCGTGTTCTCGTAGCTCGAATCGGAGAATTCGGTCAGCTCGTCGTAGTAGTGTGCGAGCTGAGCCTCGGTATAAGGAGTAGGATTGCTCGGGAGGAGGGATGCGGTAAGCGCCGTTGCCATCTGCTCCTCTGTCATATCGTCCTTGAGTTGTTTCGTTACCTGTACGGTAATGCTCGCGGCAATTTGCTCCTCCATAGAGGGGCGGATCATTTCCTTGAGCTGCTCGAGCGAGGTATCCTTGAATAGCTCGGCAAACTGCTCTGCGCTCATACCGGAATCCTTGCCGATGCTCTGATAGATCAGTGTAATGATCGCATTTTTGTCGGTCATTCCCGCCATCTGCATTTCAAGAATTGCGGGGGATTGCTTTGCGACTGCATCGAGGCACTGAATGCCGAGGAAGATCTCTGCTTTTTTCTTGACGTCAAGATCCGCTACGTAAGCCAGGAACGCGTCCTTCTTTTCTGCGGAGGTCATCGTTCCCGTGCTCGATTCAAAGGGGAGTCCCGTGAGCACGTCAACGGTGGGATTTGCAAGCTGCGCCTTGACGACGGCGGAATTCTGCGCTTCGCTGATGACGTGATCGGTGAGTGCATAGGTGTAGCCGATCGCGCCCGTGAGCATCGTGCTTTCCGCGTTTTCATTGGGACGGATGATACCGACCACGCGAAGCTCCAACGCGTTGTTGTAGAGCGTTTCAAGCATCAGATCGGTCTTGCTTGCATCGTAGAAGATTCCTTTTTCTGCGTTTTCATAGTAGCGATCGTAGGGGAGGATAGTGCGGAAGGTGAGGTTGCAGATCTCCTCGTAGGACCACTTCTTGCTGTCAGTGGGGAGGGTTGCTCCGCTGACTGCGGCGTCAATGATCGCGTCGATCTCCGCCTCGCTCAGAAGTCCGAGCGCGTAAAGCGTGAGGTCGTCAAGCTCGTTGTTTTTGTTGAGCACGAGGACGATCTCTTCCTTAGCGGTAGGCCAATTACCGTAAACGACGTCATACTGCTCGCGGAGTAGATCGTTGACGAGCGGGCGATTGCCGTCGGCATCCTTGTTGCCGGAGAGCAATTCCTGCCACATATTCAGTCCCATCATCGATTCCATCATAGGATTGGACATTGAGGAGGTGGTGCCCGTTACGCTCTCTTCACCCATTCCGCCGTTTGCCGCCATACCGAGCATAAAATCGCCCAGCATTTTGGTCATCAGCTCACCCGTGTCGGATTTGATGATCTTGCCCTGATTTTTCGTGTAAATGGAGAGATCGAGATCGTAGGTGTATTGAATGCCGCTGACGGCGGCATTGAGATCGGAGCCTTCCTTTTGCATTTCCGCTTCCAGGTAGGACTTGAACGCCGCAAGGTCGTTTTCGTTTGCTTCGATCTTGCTCAAAGCATTTACAAGCTCTGCGATCATCGGATCCTTATAAACCGCATCCTTGTCGTGCGTCAGCTCGCCCTTGCCAACGTTCATAAAGCTTTCGATGAGGGCAGTCATATCCACTGTTTTTGCCTCCAGCGTGAGCGGATAGGAGGAGAGGGTGGTTTCCTGGACGTGGTTGATATAGTTGGTCATACCCTGCGAGACCGAGAGGATGAGCGCAATGCCGATGATACCGATCGAGCCTGCAAAGGAGGTCAGAACCGTGCGCCCCTTCTTGGTAAAGAGATTCTTGAGCGAGAGCATAAAGGAGGTTGCAAAGGACATCGAGGGCTTTTTGACCTTCTTTTTGGAGAGAGGCTCAAGCGCGCGAGCCGCCGCAAGCTCTCTTTCCTCTGCCGCAAGCTCCTCCTCGGTCAGCGGATTGCTGTCGGAAAGGATCTCACCGTCGAGCATACGGATGATACGCGTGGAATAGGTCTCCGCAAGCTCGGGGTTGTGCGTGACCATCACGATCAGGCGCTTGTCGGAGATGCTTTTGAGGATCTCCATAACCTGCACGCTGGTCTCGGTATCCAACGCGCCCGTAGGCTCATCCGCCAGAATGATGTCGGGATCGTTGACGAGTGCGCGTGCAATGGCAACACGCTGCATCTGACCGCCCGACATTTGTGCGGGGCGCTTGTTGAGCTGATTGCCAAGTCCCACCTGCTCCAACGCTTCCTTGGCGCGCGCGCGGCGCTCCGCCTTGGAAACGCCCGAGAGCGTCAACGCAAGCTCTACGTTTTGCAGGACGGTCTGATGGGGAATCAGATTGTAGCTTTGGAATACGAAGCCGACCGAATGGTTGCGGTAGGAATCCCAATCGCGGTCCTTATATTCTTTGGTGGACGTGCCGTTGATGA
>JAZQWH010000010.1:0-20531 GCA_045632205.1 Eubacteriales bacterium | reverse complement strand
GGATGCCCCTCGCGCCCCGGAAACGCCTATACGAACGTTGTTTGCAGACGCTTGAATACGGATATCCGAAATTTTGGATTTTCGGGAAGCGGCAAGGGAGAGGATCTGATCGTCGACTATATGTGCACACTTCCGATGTCGGTATTTGTCTCGGATTACGATCATAATGCTCCCGATTACGAGCATTTGCGCGCGACACACCTCAAAATGTACCAAAAGATCCGCGCGGTATATCCCGACATCCCCTACATAATGCTCTCCAAGCCCGATTTTAACACCTCCGTTTTCTATAATCCGAATACACCGAGGCGGAGAGACGTGGTCTATGAGACCTTTCGCTACGCACTTGAGCACGACGACAGAAACGCTTATTTTATTGATGGCGAGAGCCTTTTCCGCGGTCCTTACGAGGATATGTGTACGGTGGACGGATGTCATCCCAATGATCTTGGCTTTGCACTGATGGCGGATGCCGTTTCCGAAACGCTTCGTCGCATTCTGATTCAAAAAAAATTGTTTGATTAAGAGGAAACAACAATGGATATTTCAAAACTCGACTCCAATATGAAGGTGGAGACGAATCTCAAGCTTGATGACGTTGCTTTTTACGATGTTCGTCGAGAGCCGTTTGAGGTTTACGGACTTTACAACTACCGCAACGAGCCGCAGTTCAAGCGTCTCCCCGATGAGATCGGACTCAACGTCAACGAGGGAGTTAAGGAGCTGTATCTGAACACCTCAGGCGGACGCGTTCGCTTTTCCACCGATTCCAAATACGTTGCGATCAAGACGGTCATACCAAGCTTCCATCTGATGTCGGGTATGCCGCTTTCGGGCAGCACGGGCTTTGACCTTTACGTTGATGATCCGGAAACGGGCGATAGCCGCTACCGTCAGACCTTTATGCCGCCCAAGACGGTAACCGATGGCTACGAATCGGTCATCACCTTCCGCAATCGCGCGCTTCGCCATTTCACGATCCATTTTCCAAGCTACGGACAGGTCAAGGATCTCTACGTTGGCATTCAGCGGGATGCAACGCTTGGAGAGGGAATGAAATACAGAGATGCTCTGCCCATCGTTTTCTACGGCTCCTCCATCACGCAGGGAGCTTGTTCCTCGCGTCCCGGCAATATTTACGAGAATATGATCAGCCGTGCGTTCCGTATGGATTATCTCAATCTTGGCTTCTCGGGCAGCGGAAAGGCAGAGGATACAATCGTCGATTATATGTGTACGCTTCCGATGTCGGTATTCATTTCCGATTACGATCACAACGCAACGAGCGAGGAGCATCTGCGTAGCACGCACCTCAAAATGTATCAGAAGATCCGCGCGGCAAAGCCCGACGTTCCGTATATTATGCTTTCGCGCCCCGATTACGATAATATGCCAAACCTGGACGGCATCATCAACCGCCGCAATATTATCTATGATACCTTCCTCTACGCATACGAGCACGGTGACCGCAACGTCTACTACATCGACGGAGCAAGCATCTTCCGCGGACCTTACGAGGATTCCTGTACGGTTGATAATTGCCATCCCAACGATCTCGGATTTTCTATGATGGCGGATGCCATTGGAGCAGAGATCCGCCGCGCCTTCTCGCAGAAAAAGATCTATTATTAATAATAATGAAAAGACCTGCCTTTTAGCAGGTCTTTTTTTTGCTTTGTGAGCGTATCCTGAAATTCAATCAAAAATCATCTCGAATTAGCACTCATATTTGTGTTTTTACAATTCATTCATAAATTAAACGAAAAAAAGTCTTGACAAAAAGCGAAAAAGTGGTAAAATCTAATTGTGGTTTAGCACTCAAACAAAAAGAGTGCTAAAAAACAGGTAAAAAAGGGTAGAGAGGAGCGGCGATTGCAAAAGTATGGAAAATCACGGATTAAGTGAGCGAAAAAAACAAATATTAAAGGCGATCGTGGACGCACACATTGAGGGTGGCGGTCCCGTTGGCTCCAAATATATCCTGCAAAATCAGCAGCTTGCCTGCTCGTCTGCTACCATTCGCAACGAGATGGCAGAGCTGGAGGAAATGGGATACCTGGAGCAGCCGCACGCATCTGCGGGCAGAGTTCCAAGTGAGCTTGGCTATCGCTTTTACGTGGATTCGCTGATCGAGCATTACGTTATGACCGCACACGAGGTTGCGCAGATCAACGATCTGCTTCGCAACAAAATGGGCGAGCTTGACCAGATCCTCACGGCGGCATCCCGCCTGGCATCCAATCTGACCAACTACACGGGAATTGCCATCAAGCCCAAGATCTCCTCGGTCAGCATTGGCAAGTTTGAGGCGATCTACCTCGATCCCAACCATTATATTTTGGTTGCGGTTTCGGCAAATGCGGTCAAATCCAAGCACATCCACGGATATGAGCATTACACGCCGTCCTCGGTTGCAAGGCTCGCGGCTCTCTTCAATCAACACCTTGTCGGTCTTGCGGCAGATCAGATCACACTGCCGATGATCGTAGAGATGGAGAGCGAAATGGAAGAGGATTATGCAATGGTCAGCCCCGCGATCAAGGTCGTTTACGATATTCTGAGCGAGCTTGACCAGGGAGAGATGCGTGTCAGCGGAATCAACCATCTGTTGCAGTATCCCGAGTACAGCGACGTTGAACAGCTTCAGGAGCTGCTCGGTACGCTGGAAAAGAAGGAGGATATTCTCAATCTCGTGTCAAGGAATGCCAATGACGGCATCAACGTTGTCATCGGATCGGAGAGCGAGGTCAAGGTGATGAACAACTCGGCGTTGGTGTTCAAGCCGATCGTCAAGGACGGTAAAACGCTCGGTGCAATTGCCGTGCTCGGACCGAGACGTATGGATTATGCCAAGGTTTTGGCAACGCTTGAGGGGTTGACAGGGAATATCGCCAATATCATTCAAACCAATCACAATCTGTTAGATAAAGGAGAACCCAATGGAGGAGACTAAAAACACGGTAGCCGAGGAGGAAACCGTTGCCAAGGAAGCAAAGGCAGAAAAAAAGAAGCAGAAGAAGGCTGATGCGGAGATCGCAGAGCTGCAAAAGAAGCTGGAAAAGGCACAGGCAGACTACGAGGAGTGCAACGACCGCTATATGCGTATGATGGCGGAATACGATAACTTCCGCAAGCGCAGTGCAAAGGAAAAGGACGGCATCTACGCGGATGCGTTTGCCGATTGCATCGGAAATATCCTTCCCATTCTCGACAATCTGGAGCGCGCAAGCAAATCCGATAATCTTGACGGAGTCAAGAAGGGGCTTGAAATGACCGCGAAGGCATTTGAGGATGCAATGCAGAAGATGGGTGTGTGCGAGATCGAAACCAAGACCTTCGATCCCAACCTGCACAACGCCGTTATGCACGTTGAGGACGATACACTCGGAGAATCCGAGATCGTTGAGGTATTCCAGAAGGGCTATTGCAAGGGAGACAAGGTCATTCGCTACGCAATGGTCAAGGTCGCAAACTGACCGAATTTAATTTGAAAATAATTTATTTAGATTATATTGGAGGATTTTGAATCATGGGAAAAATCATTGGTATTGACTTGGGAACCACGAACTCGTGTGTTGCCGTATTTGAGGGCTCCGAGCCTACTGTAATTCCGAACCCTGAGGGAGCGAGAACCACACCTTCCGTTGTTGCGTTCTCCAAGACGGGCGAGAGAATGGTTGGACAGGTTGCAAAGAGACAGGCGATCACCAATCCCGACAGAACCATCATTTCCATCAAGAGAGAGATGGGTACGGGCTATAAGACCGCGATCGATGGCAAGAACTATACGCCTCAGGAGATCTCCGCGATGATCCTGCAGAAGCTCAAGGCAGATGCAGAGAGCTATCTCGGCACCACCGTTTCTCAGGCGGTCATCACTGTTCCCGCATACTTCTCGGATTCTCAGCGTCAGGCAACCAAGGACGCGGGTAAGATCGCGGGTCTTGAGGTTCTTCGTATCATCAACGAGCCTACCGCAGCGGCACTCGCATACGGTATGGACAAAGAGGATAACCAGAAGATTATGGTGTTCGACCTCGGCGGCGGTACGTTCGACGTATCTCTGCTTGAGATCTCGGACGGTGTCTTTGAGGTTCTTGCAACCAACGGTGACACCCGTCTCGGCGGTGACGACTTCGACCAGCGAATCATCGATTGGATGGCAGATGCATTCAAGAGAGAGAACGGCATCGATCTCCGCAACGATAAGATGGTGCTTCAGAGACTCCGCGACGCGGCAGAGAAGGCAAAGATCGAGCTTTCCGGTATGACCAGCACCTCCATCAACCTCCCCTTCATTACCGCAACTGCTGAGGGCCCGCTTCACTTCGAGGCAACCTTGACCCGTGCAGAGTTTGATCGCATTACGGCAGATCTCGTCGAGAGAACGATGATCCCCACCAAGAAGGCACTTGCAGATGCAGGTCTTTCGGTCAACCAGATTGATAAGGTGCTTCTCGTCGGCGGATCCACCCGTATTCCTGCGGTTCAGGATGCAGTTAAGAAGTTCATCGGCAAGGATCCCTTCAAGGGCATCAACCCCGATGAGTGCGTTGCGATCGGTGCGGCAATCCAGGGCGGTGTCCTGGGCGGCGAGGTCAAGGATCTGCTCTTGCTCGACGTTACGCCCCTTTCCCTCGGCATCGAGACGCTGGGCGGCGTGTTCAACCGTATCATCGACCGTAACACTACCATCCCCGTAAAGAAGAGCCAGGTTTACTCTACCGCGGCAGACGGTCAGACCTCCGTTGAGATCCACGTTCTGCAGGGTGAGCGCGATATGGCGGCATACAACACCACGCTCGGACGCTTTATCCTCGACGGTATCGCTCCCGCTCCCCGTGGCGTACCTCAGATCGAGGTTACCTTCGACATCGACGCAAACGGTATCGTAAACGTTACCGCGCTTGATAAGGGAACCGGTAAGGAGCAGCACATCACCATTCAATCCTCCACCAATATGAGTCAGGAGGACATCGACCGCGCTGTTAAGGATGCGGAGAAGTTCGCTGAGGAGGATAAGAAGGCGAAGGAAGCCGTTGAGGTTAAGAACCACGCGGATAGCCTCATTTTCCAGAGCGAGAAGATGCTCACCGAGCTTGGTGACAAGGCAGATCCCGCAGATGCACAGGCTGTCAGAGACGCGATCGAGAAGCTCAAGGAGACTGTGAAGGGCGGAGACGTTGAGGCAATCAAGGCTGATACCGGGGCGGTTGAGAAGTCCTTCTACAAGATTTCCGAAAAGCTCTATCAGCAGCAGGCTCAGGCAGGTGCTGACGGTATGGGCGCTCAGGGTGGCGCTCAGGACGGCACCTACTACGATGCAAACTTCGAGGATCACTCCGAGAATAAGTAATTTCATTGGACTATACCGACACGGGAAAGGCGTTTTTTCGCCTTTCCCGTAAGGTGCGTTTTATATGAATTGCTCTCATCAACGCGCATTTGCTCAAAACGGACGTTGATGAGGGCAATACAAAGAAGAAAAGGATCAGGCAATGGCAGAAAAAAGAGATTATTACGAGGTGCTGGGCGTTGATAAAAACGCAGATGCAAGTACCTTGAAAAAAGCATATTATAAGCTCGCAAAGCAATACCATCCCGATACCAATCCCGGCGATAAGGTCGCAGAGGAGAAGTTCAAGGAGGCAAACGAGGCATACGAGGTCCTCTCCGATGCCGATAAACGCGCAAAATACGATCAGTTCGGACACGCGGCGTTTGATCCCTCAATGGGCGGCGGCGACGGAGGATTCGGTGGCTTTGGCGGCTTTGGTGGATTTGGTGATTTCGGAGATCTGGGTGACATTCTCGGTGGAATGTTCGGCGGCTTTGGCGGCGGCAGACAGAGAAGAAATGGGCCTGTTCCGGGAGACGACATCGGTGCGTCGGTCAGCATCAGCTTTGAGGAAGCGGCGTTCGGTGTCAAAAAGGATATTTCCTATAACCGTATTTGCCGTTGCGGTGAATGTAACGGAAGCGGAGCGGAAAAGGGAAGCACCGCGGAGACCTGCTCCACCTGTCACGGTACGGGTCAGGTGCGCCGTGTCCAGCGTATGGGCGGTATGGCGTTCCAATCCACGGGAACCTGTGATGCTTGTCGCGGAAGCGGTAAGATCATCAAAAAGCCTTGCTCCAAGTGCCGCGGACAGGGCGTGGTGCGCGAGAATAAGAAGCTGACCGTCTCCATTCCCGCGGGAATCGATCACGGCGAGCGGATCGCTTTGCGCGGGCAGGGTAACGACGGAAAGAACGGCGGACCTGCGGGAGATCTGATCATCACCGTATCCGTCAAGTCGCATCCCATCTTTGAGCGCGACGGCTACCACATCTACTGTGAGGTTCCGCTCACGGTTGCGGAGGCAACGCTCGGCGCGGAGATCGACGTTCCCACTCTCAAGGGCAACGAAAAATATACCATTCCGGAGGGCACGCAGCCGGGAACCAAATTCACCTTGCGAGGCAAGGGAATTCCGTACGTAAACGGTGGCGGTCGCTGTGGCGATCTCATCTTCCGCGTGCAGGTTGAGATCCCGAAGGGGCTCAACGATAAGCAGAAGGATGCAATGAAGGCTTTTGCCGAAAGCTGCGGAGAGAGCAATTATGCAAAGCACAAGCAGTTCTTCAAAAAGATCTTCGGACAAAAATAAAAAAAGGAGCATTGATCATGGATCAGGATTACCTTTGCGGTGATTACGGAACCGATACGCAGTGGACACAGATCCGCGCGACCGTAAAATTAGAGGAGCTCGATCGCTTGACTGCAATTATGAGTATGGTCTCCAACAATCTTCAAATTGAGGATTACAGTGACATTGATCTCAAATCCTGCTATGGCGATCTGATCGACGAGAGCATTCTGAATGCGGATAAGACCATTGCGTCTGTTTCCGTCTATTTGCCTGCGGAGCAGAGCGTGAGCGAGTGCATCGCATTCCTCAAGGAGCGCTTTGCGGCGGCGCGTCTGACCGATCCCAAGCTTGAGACCGTTGGTGTCAACGAGGAGGATTGGGCGAACTCTTGGAAGGCATATTATAAGCCGATTAAGATCGGCAATCGCCTTGTCATCGTTCCTGCGTGGGAGAAATACGATGCAAAGGAGGACGAATTGATCGTTCGGATGGATCCCGGAATGGCATTCGGTACGGGTACGCACGAAACGACCAGGCTCGTCATTCAGCTGCTTGAAAAATACACCAAGCCGGGCTGCCGTATGCTTGACGTAGGTACAGGAAGCGGAATTCTTGCCATTTGCGCATCCAAGCTGGGTGCAGGCGAGTGCAAGGCGTACGATATTGATCCGATGGCGGTTCGCGTGGCGAACGAAAACATCAAGGATAGCGGGCTTGGCAATATCACCTGCGAGGTCTCCGATCTTCTGCGCCAGGTGGATCAGAGCCGCCCGTACGATCTGATCTGTGCCAATATCGTAGCGGATATCATTATCCGTATGACGCCTGACGTCGGTGCATATATGCACGAGGGCACCGTTTTGCTCGCTTCGGGAATTATTTCCGAGCGGAGTGCGGATGTTGTCACCTGCTTTGAGGCACACGGCTTCAAGATCGTCGAAAAGCTTGAGGATAACGGCTGGTGCGGTCTTGCGGTTATGAAGAAATAAGACGGAAAAGGGAAGATTCCTTGGTGGGATCTTCCCGTCCGAAATTTTTGGTAAAGGGGTGAAGCCGGTGTCGCTTGATGAGGAATATATGAGAGAGGCGCTTGCGCTGGCGGCACAGGCGGCTCAGGCAGGAGAGGTTCCCGTTGGCGCGGTGATCGTGCGAAACGGGGAGATCATTGCGCGCGCATACAATCTGCGCGAGAGCAACCAAATGGCAACCGCGCACGCGGAGCTGCTCGCCGTTGAAGAGGCTTGCCGAAAAACGGGCTCCAAGCATCTTTCGGATTGTACGCTTTACGTTACGTTGGAGCCTTGCCCGATGTGCGCAGGTGCTTTGGCGGGCGCGCGGATCGGAAGGATCGTATTTGGTGCAAAGGATCCTCGAGCGGGTGCATGCGGAAGTTTGATCAATCTCTTTGCGTATCCGCTTGAAGCACGTCCCGAGGTTGTTTCCGAGGTGCTTTCCGAGGATTCGCTTGCTCTTTTACGCGATTTTTTTGCAAAACGAAGAAAATAATTCCATAAGGCTATTTACAAAAGTTGTTTTTTCGGGTATAATAGAAGAAGTTTGAATCAGGAAAGGACATCACAGAATGGGAAAAGCAGTGATTCCGGAGGGCTACCGTTCCTTCCT
This sequence comes from Eubacteriales bacterium, assembly GCA_045632205.1. Lineage (GTDB taxonomy): Bacteria > Bacillota > Clostridia > Oscillospirales > CAG-272 > UMGS1865. The sequence continues at coordinate 12,276 of JAZQWH010000010.1, read as the reverse complement.
CACACTCCGTCAGACCGAGTGTGCCATAAAAAAAGTAAAGGATTTCTTTGAGCGCGACCTTGCCGTTCAGCTCAATCTCACGCGCGTCTCCGCGCCCTTGTTCGTGGATTGTAACAGCGGACTCAACGATGACCTCAACGGCGTTGAGCGCTCGGTACGCTTCGATCTGCGCTCCGGACAGGAGCTGGAGATCGTGCATTCGCTTGCAAAGTGGAAGCGTCACGCGCTCTCGCAGTACGGCTTTGAGGTTGGAGAGGGACTTTATACCGATATGAACGCGATTCGCCGCGATGAGGACACCGATAACATTCATTCTATGTTTGTTGATCAGTGGGATTGGGAGAAGATCATTACGCGTGAGCAAAGAACCGAAAAAACACTCCGCCACATTGTCAATGCCATCTACCGTGCCCTCAGACATACGGAAAACTATATTGTCAACGAGTATGCCTTCATCGGTAAGCTCCTGCCAAGCAAAATTGAATTCCTGACCTCTCAGGAGCTGGAGGACCGTTGGCCCGATATGACCGCAAAGGAGCGCGAGTACGCGGCGGCAAAGGAGTACGGCGCGATCTTCATTATGCAGATCGGCGGTAAGCTCAAGAGCGGTAAGATCCACGATGGACGTGCTCCCGACTATGACGATTGGACGCTCAACGGAGACATTATCGTTTATTATCCCGTTCTTGACATTGCGTTGGAGCTTTCTTCTATGGGTATTCGCGTGGATGAGGAGGCACTGCGCCGTCAGCTTGCAGAGCGCGGATGCACCGACCGTGAAAATCTGCCCTTCCATAAGGCACTTCTGAACGGAGAATTGCCGTATACCATTGGCGGCGGCATCGGTCAGTCGCGTATGTGTATGTTCTTCTTGCGTAAGGCGCACATTGGAGAGGTTCAGTCCTCCTTCTGGTCTGCGGAGGAGATCGAGACCTGCGAGGCGCACGGCGTGCATCTTCTTTGATCATTTATAGCGCGGTGAGGGCATCTCATCGCGCTATTTTGCTAAACGAAAGGATTTACAGTATGAAAATCAGATTTGATAAGATAGAGGCGGCTGTTATGCCGCAATTCCTTGGTGGCGAGGGCGCTTTGATTGCAAAAATCCATAAGGACGAAAAAAACAAGATCCTCAGAGGCACGCTGGAGCCGGGATCGAGCATTGGCTTGCATTGCCACAAGACGTCATCGGAAATCATCTTTGTTCTTTCGGGGAAAGGCTCCGTGCTTTGCGACGGTGTAATCGAGCCGCTTGAAGCGGGAGATTGCCATTATTGTCCGCAGGGACACGAGCATTCGCTGCGGTGTGACAGTGAGGAACAGCTTGAATTCGTCGCGGTCGTTCCGGAACACAATTGAATCAAAAGAAACCGTATTCCAATTGGAGTACGGTTTTTTTTGATAATTTTTTTCCGACAACAGACTGTGACAAATTTTACGGCTTGTCCGTGTTAAAATAATTGGGAAAACAAATGGAAGGGAAGTGAAAAAATGCTTCAAAAAGGAGAGCGGATCGATTTTGAGCGCCGCGTGGAGGCGCTGATCGTCCACGTCAAGGGGGAGATCGATCACCACAGCGCGGTGCTTACCCGAACGAGCATTGACCGTGAGATCCTCGCCACGCAACCGAGGGAGGTTTTGCTGGAGCTTTCGGGCGTCGATTTTATGGATAGCTCAGGACTTGGACTGATTATGGGGCGCTATGCCCTGGTCAAGCAGTACGGAGGAATTCTTTCTCTGCTCGATCCGTCCTATGCGGTAATCAAAATTTTAAGGCTTGCGGGAATAGATCGAACGATCCCGATCAAAAAAACAAAGGAGATGAAAAGATGAGAGGCTGTGTCGAATTCAGTGCGGAGGTGCAAAATCAAATGTCCTTGACGTTGCCCTCCTATTCTGTCAACGAGGGAATGGCGCGGAGCGCGGTTGCGGCATTTTGCGCGCAGCTCAATCCCACTGCGGTGGAGCTGGCAGACGTGAAATGTGCCGTTTCGGAGGCGGTAACCAACTGTATCGTCCATGCGTATCGGGGAACGGTCGGGGAGATCCGCATTGAGGTCAAGCTGTGTGAGGGAAGACTTTTGCAGATCGAGATCCGTGACCGCGGATGTGGGATCGAGAACGTCAGACAGGCACGGGAGCCGCTATTCACTACGGATTCCGAGGGAGAGCGGAGCGGTATGGGATTTACCGTTATGGAAAGCTTCTGCGACGAGGTGCGCGTTTCGAGCCGTCCGGGAAAGGGAACCACGGTGCGACTCCTCAAGCGGTTACATAAGTAAGCAATTGCTTACCGAAAAAAAGCAGAGGGGTGATTGCATGGAGCAAGCATCTATTTACGAAAAAAACACGGCGTTGCTTGAGCGAGTGCGGGAGGGAGATTCCGATGCCGAGGCTGAATTGCTTGAGCAGAATATGGGACTTGTGCGCACGGTTGCAAGGAGATTTGGTGATCGTGGAACCGAATACGAGGATCTTGTGCAGATCGGCTCGATCGGAATGCTCAAGGCGATCCGCTCGTTTTCGCTTGAGCGAGGAACTGCCTTTTCAACCTACGCGGTTCCTTTGATCGTGGGGGAGATCAGGCGGCATTTGCGTGATGACGGGCCGATCAAGGTCAGTCGCATCTATAAGCGGCAGGGCGTCTCTCTTTTGCACGAGAAAAACCGAATTATGCAGGAGGAGGGGAGAGATGCAGGGATTCGCGAGCTTGCGGAGTGCTGTGGGATGAGCGTGGAGGATGCCGCGATCGCGCTTGATGCGGTGTCTCCCGTTACCTCACTTTCGGAGTTCGTTTACGGCGAGGACAGCGTTACCTACGAGGGAGTGCTTGCCGACGAAGAAAGCGAAAATGAAAGTGAGCGGATCTGCGATCGGATCGCGATTGCTCAAAGTGTAGGAAAGCTTCCGCCGCTTTGGCGAAAGCTGATCCTTTTGCGTTACTATCGCAATCTCACGCAGCAGGAGACGGCGGAGCTTTTGGGACTGACGCAGGTCAAGGTCTCGCGCGAGGAGAAAAAGATCCTGGCGGAATTGCGGCGTGAGCTTTCATAAAAAAGGGGCTTTCCATCAAAGCTCCTTTTTTCTTCTTTGCGGACTATCCCTTTTTAAGATTGGGAATACTGAATACAGAGGTGGTTTTTCTTGACATTTTTCGCGGTTTTTGCTATACTGATACATAGAAGAGGCTTGAAGGGAGGGGTGAGATTGACGGATAAAGAATCGGAAAATGAGGAGAAAAGACCTCGATCGGGAATTCTGTCGAGGATCCTTGAATGGATTCGTGTCAAGCTTATCGGAACGTTGCTTCGCGTACGTCGGAAATATTGGATCATCGTCGTTTCCCTGATTGTGGCGATGCTCCTGCTGATCGGTGCCATTCTGATCCTTTCGGTCAGTGCGGCAGTGAAAAATAAGACGGAGGATCAGATTCTGGATCTGAATGGCGCATTGACACAGGGGAGGTTTGATTGCATCCTTGTTTTGGGATGTCGCGTTTGGGAGAACGGTGAAATGAGCGATATGCTCGCAGACCGTGTGGATACGGGATTGCAGCTTTATCACGCAAACGCATCCGATCTGCTTGTTATGAGCGGAGACAGCGAAAACGCACAGATCTATGACGAGGTTGGAGCGATGAGGAATGCCGCACTTGCGGCAGGTGTGAGAGAGGGAGCGATCCTGACCGATCCTTACGGGCTTTCCACCTATGACAGCCTCATTCGGCTGCGTGACCGCTATGGAATGAAGCGGATTCTGATCGTGACGCAGGAGTATCACCTCTACCGCGCAATCTATATTGCCGAAAAGCTTGGAATGGAAGCAATTGGCGTCCGTGCAGATCTTCGCACCTATCAAAAGCAGCTTTTGAGAGAATTGCGCGAAATTCCCGCGCGCTTCAAGGACGTTTATTCCGCGCTCCGTCAGCCCGCTCCCAAATACGCGAGCTAAAAAAAGACACCGTCTTGCGGGACGGTGTCTTTTGGTTTTTATTTCTTGGGGAAGCTATCCTTGAGACCGACGATGCGGTTAAAGGTGTTCTCATACTTGGAGTCCTTGCAGAAGTAGCCAACGCGAACGAATTGGAACTTGTCTCCTGCCTTTGCATCCTTGAGGCAAGGCTCAATGCGGCAGCCCTCAAGCTTTTGGAGCGATTCGGGATTGAGATAATCGTTGTAGGTCTTATCCTCGGGAATATCGCCTACGTTCTCAATGGTGAAGAGCTTGTCGTAGAGCATCAGCGTGGTCTCCTCGGAATACTTCGCGGAGAGCCAGTGAATGGTTCCCTTGACCTTGCGTCCGTCTACGGGATTGCCGTTCGCGGTCTCGAGGTCTGCGGTGCAGAGAAGCTCCTTGATCGAGCCGTCCTCGTTCTTGACGATCTCATTGCAGCGGATGATATAAGCACCCATGCAACGAACCTCACCGTCGGGCTTGAGGCGGAAGAACTTGGGAGGCGGAACCTCGGCAAAGTCGTCGGCATCAATATACAGCTCGCGGGTGAAGGCAACGGGTCTCGTTCCTGCCTCGGGATCCTGCGGATTGTTGGAGACCTCAAAGTATTCCACCTTATCCTCGGGATAGTTTGTTACAACCACCTTGATAGGCTTCTGAATGCAGATGCGGCGGAGTGCCTTGGTGTTAAGCTCCTCGCGGATGCAATGCTCAAGCAGACCGATGTCCACCAAGCTGTCTGCCTTGGAAACACCTGCACGGGTTACGAAATCGAAGATCGAAGCGGGGGTGTAGCCGCGGCGGCGGAGTGCGCAGAGGGTAGGGAGACGGGGATCGTCCCAGCCGTCCACCATATTGTTTTCAACAAGGTAGCGGAGGTAACGCTTGGACATAACGGTGTTGGTTACGTTCAGACGCGCAAATTCTCTCTGCTTGGGCTTCTTTTCAAAGCCGATGTTGTTGATGACCCACTCATAGAGCGGACGGTGATTCTCAAACTCAAGAGAGCAGAGCGAATGCGTAATTCCCTCAAGTGCATCCTGAATGGGATGCGCGTAGTCGTAGAGGGGATAGATGCACCACTTGTTGCCCTGGCGGTGATGAGAGGTGTGAACGATGCGGTAGATCGCAGGATCGCGCATATTCATATTGGGGCTTGCCATATCGATCTTTGCGCGGAGTGTGTGGGATCCGTCGGGGAATTCGCCGTTCTTCATACGCTCAAAGAGATCGAGGTTTTCTTCAACCGAGCGATCGCGGTAAGGAGAATTCTTGCCGGGCTGTGTGAGCGTGCCGCGGTACTCGCGCATTTCCTCTGCGGTCAGATCGCATACGAATGCCTTGCCGTCACGAATGAGCTTGAGCGCGTACTCATAGCACTTATCAAAGTAATCCGAGCCGTAGAAGACACCGCCGTCGGGCGTTGCACCGAGCCAGTTGAGATCCTTGTAGATCGCCTCAACGTACTCGTTGTCCTCCTTTGCGGGGTTGGTGTCGTCATAACGGAGATTGAATTTTCCGTTGTACTTCTTGGCAACCTGATAGTTGATCATAATTGCCTTTGCGGAGCCGATGTGGAGATAACCGTTCGGCTCGGGCGGGAAGCGGGTGTGGATCTTAAGCTCGGGATCAAGCGCGAGATCCTCATCGATAATATCGTGAATAAAATTTCTTTCGATTTCCATATTTTTAAAAGCCTTTCTTTTGACTCAGAGAGTATCGATCATTTTCTGTACACGGGCACGGACGCGGTCCTCACCGAGCACCTGCATTACAGCGTACATATCGGGAGAATTGAGCTTGCCCGTAACGGCAACGCGCAGGAACATACTGACGTCTGCAACGCTTCCGCGGAATGCCTCGGGAGTTGCCTTATATTGCTTCATATCGGAAGCAAAACCGATTTCGTCCGCAATCGCCTTGATCTTATCGAACCAGACGTTCATATCGTCTGCGGGGGAATATGCGGCAAGGAATTTTTCCAAAGCGCACTTGATGTCCGCCTTGTCGAATTGCTCACCGTACGCATCCTCGATCGTAAAGATCTCGTCGTAGAAGAAGCCCATATAGCCCTTGACCTCCGCCCAGGTTGCAAAATCCTTACGCGGCTTTTTGCCACCGCGTCCGATTGCAAAGATGGCGGTTGCATAGGCGGGATCCGCCGCAAGGAGCTTGCCGAATTCGGGATCGTAAGACAGAGCCCATTCGGTTGCGCGTGCGGTAACCTCCTCAGCGCTCATACGGGAGAGGATGTTTTTGCTGACGTCGTTGAGCTTCTTGAAATCGAACAGACAACCCGAATTGCTCATCTTCTTGATGTTGAAGGGGAATTCGGTGTAGGGCTTTTCGGGATTCTGCATATGCCATTCCTCGTAGTTGGAGTTGAGGAGCGTCATAATATACTCACAAACGCAAGCGGGATCGTACCCCATACGGCTGTAATCATCCATATTTGCACCCATATCGCGTTTGGAAAGCTTCTTTTTGTTTCCGTTTTCGTCCAGGCGCATGATCTGCGCGATGTGCATATACTTGGGCAGACGGAAGCCGAGATAGCGGAAGAGCATCAGATGCTTTGCAAGGCTTGGGAGCCATTCCTCGCCGCGAATGACGTGTGTGGTACGCATCAGATGATCATCTACCGCGTGTGCGAAATGGTAGGTGGGAATTCCGTCGCTCTTGAGCAGAACGAAATCCTCGTCATTTTCGGGAATCTCAAGCTTACCTTTGATCAGGTCGGTAAAGGTGGTTTTCTTTTCGGGATCTCCGTCGGAGAGCAGACGAAGCACGAAGGGATCTCCTGCCTTGAGGTGTGCCTCGACCTCTTCGATCGTAAAGCTGCGTGCCGCGAGCATCTGCTCACGCTGAGCGCCGTCATCCTCGTGCCAATCCTTTGCCTTGATCTCTGCCTTCTTGTCAAGTGCGTTGAGCGCGTCCAGCTCAGCCTGTGTGGTAAAGACAGGATATGCCTTGCCCTCGCTCACGAGCTTTTTCGCATAAACGTGGTAGATCTCAGCGCGTTGGCTCTGTTTGTAAGGACCGTAAGCGCCTTGATCCGTGACGCCTCCGTCCTCGCCGATGACCGCACCCTCGTCAAAGCATACGCCGTAGTGCGCAAGTGTACGGATCAGTCCGACTGCCGCACCCTCAACCTCGCGCTTTGCATCGGTATCCTCAATGCGGAGCAGGAATACGCCGCCGCTCTGGTGCGCCAGACGTTCGCCGATGGTGGAGGGGAAGAGTCCGCCGAAATGAACGAATCCCGTGGGGCTTGGAGCAAAGCGGGTTACCTTTGCGCCCTCAGGAAGCTCGCGCGGAGGGTAGAGTGCTTCCATATCCTCGGGCGTTTTTTGAATGTTAGGGAACAAAAGATCGGCAAGATACTGGTAATTCATGACTTGCGTAACTATCCTTTCTTGAATGTTTTCTTAATAAAGCACAAAATCGAGCGCATCACCAAGGCGCGCGGAGTCTCCGTGTCCCGGATAGATGATCAGATTTTGGTCAAGCTCACGCAAAGAGCGGAGCGATTGGAAGAGCGTGGATTCGCTACCTCCGTACAGATCGCAACGACCGTAATTATTTTCAAACAGCGTGTCGCCCGTGAGGAGAAATTCACCGTTGCAAAGGAAGCAGGCTCCTCCCGCGGTGTGTCCGGGTGTATGAAGCACGCGGATCTGCTCGTCTCCAAGCATCAGCACCTCGCCGTTTTGCAGGGCGTGGTCGGGGCGGCGGTAGGAACGGTGCATACGGAAGAACGTATAAAATGCGTTTCTTGTAGAATCCTCAGGCATATTGAGATCACCCTCGTGAATACAAGCAGGTGCGCCCGTTCGCTCACGCAGTGTATCGATCGAAACGATGTGATCGAAATGACCGTGTGTGAGCAGGATCATTTCAAGCGTCAAGCCGCGGGTCGCAAGCTCACGCAGGATCGTGTCCGCGCTTGCGCTGGGATCGACGATTGCCGCGTGTGTGCCGCTATACAGAAGATAGCAATTTGAGCCCCACGAGCCGGGGTATAAATTTTCGATTTTCATCAAACGTTAAAGCGGAAGAATACGATGTCTCCGTCCTGCATTACGTATTCCTTGCCCTCGCTGCGGAGAAGTCCGGCATCCTTGACCGCGTTCATCGAGCCGTATTTTTCAAGATCTGCGAACGCAACCACCTCTGCGCGGATAAATCCACGCTCGATATCCGAGTGGATCTTTCCCGCTGCGCGGGGCGCCTTGGTGCCCTTGCGGATCGTCCAGGCGCGGCACTCGTCGGGGCCTGCGGTGAGGAAGCTGATCAGACCGAGCAGGGAATAGCTTGCCTTGATCAGGCGGTCAAGACCGCTTTCCTCAATGCCGAGATCGGCGAGGAACATTGCCTTTTCCTCAGCGCTCAGCTCAGCGATCTCCGCCTCAATTTGACAGCAGATCGGGATGACCTGGGAATGCTCGGTTGCGGCGTATGCCTTGAGTGCGGTGTATGCCGCGTTGTCCAGAGGCTCGGCACCTGCATTGTCCTCGTTGACGTTTGCAACGTAAATAACGGGCTTGCGGGTGAGCAGAGGAGTGTCGTAGAGGCATGCCTCCTCGTCCTCGGTCAATTCAACCGTGCGGGCACATTTTCCCTCTGCGAGTGCAGCGGAAAGCTTTTCGAATACGGCAAGCTCTGCGGCATACTTCTTATCAGCCTTCATCGCCTTGCGCGTGCGGTCCATACGGCGCTCAAGCACCTCAAGATCCGCAAAGATCAACTCAAGGTTAATGGTCTCGAGGTCGCGCATCGGATCGATCTTTCCGTCAACGTGAATGATGTTATCGTCCTCAAAGCAACGGATGACGTGAAGGATTGCGTCCACCTCACGGATGTTTGCAAGGAATTGGTTGCCAAGACCTTCTCCCTTGGAGGCACCCTTGACAAGACCTGCGATGTCAACGAATTCGATGACCGCAGGGGTGTATTTGTTCGGATGATGCATATCCGCCAAAAAGTCGAGACGCTTGTCCGGTACGGTTACCACGCCGACGTTTGGCTCAATGGTGCAGAAGGGATAGTTTGCCGATTCCGCGCCCGCGTTGGTCAGTGCGTTGAAAAGCGTGCTTTTGCCTACGTTGGGAAGTCCTACGATACCAAGTTTCATATTGTTCTGATCTCCTTTGTGTTGCTCTTCCGAGCAAAAAACAGTTGATATAATATAATCTTTAATATTATATCATAATATCTTTTTCATTTCAAGACTTCGGGTTCAAATTGTCAATTTTTTTGAATAAAATCTTTTGTGTCGGGGCGTGAGAGAGACTCATCGGTAATTTTGAGGGGTTTGATCAATTTGTTTTGAAAAAGTCTACAAAAAAGTTTATAAAAATATAAATTTTATTCCAAAACCATTTGCATTTTGTTCAATTATATGGTACAATATATGATATAATATAGTTATTACCAAGAAAGAACGCGATAAAATTCGTTTTTTGGATTTATAAAGAATGATCACGCAACAGAATCGCTCGGTTGCGATTGATTTTCGGCAATATGCAACAGAAGGAGAAACGTTATGACAGATACGAAAATTCTGATCGTCGATGACGATGCCAATATCAGCGAGCTTCTCAAGATCTATTTTGAGAACGAGGGATACGATGTAAAAACAGCAGCGGACGGTGCGGAGGGAATCAACTTCTTCAAGATTTTCGAGCCGGATCTTGTTCTGCTTGATATTATGCTCCCCAAAAAAGACGGATGGCAGGTCTGCCGCGAGATCCGCGAAATGTCCTCCAAGCCCGTCATTATGGTAACTGCCAAGGGCGAGGTGTTCGATAAGGTTTTGGGACTTGAGCTTGGTGCGGACGATTTTGTGGTCAAGCCCTTTGATATGAAGGAGCTTTCCGCTCGCGTCAAGGCGGTTCTTCGCCGTTATCAGGCACACACCAATCCCAGCGACGAAGAGGTCATCAAGTTTGAGAATATCGAGATCAGCCTGCAGAAGTATGAATTGAAGCTGCGCGGAAAATCGGTAGATATTCCTCCGAAGGAGCTGGAGCTTATGTATTTCCTTGCTTCCAATTATAATCGTGTTTTCACGAGAGATCAGCTTCTGGATAAGGTTTGGGGCTTTGACTATCTCGGCGACTCCCGTACGGTTGACGTACACGTCAAGCGCTTGCGTGAGAAGCTGGAGGGTGTATCGGATAAGTGGATCCTCAAAACCGTTTGGGGCGTCGGATATAAGTTTGAGATTCTCGGTTGATCTCGGAGCTTGAAATGTTTAAGAATGTATTTGCAAAATACGTCACCGCGTTTATGACCATCATAACGCTTGGCTTTGCATTGCTTCTCATTATCGTTACGTCGATCTTGAGCAACTTTTCGGTGCAAACCAAAAACGATATGATGGATAATGCCACGCAGGTGACACGCGTGTGGCTCGAGACCGCACTCTCGGATGACGAGACGGCGACCTTCGAGTCACTCGTCGTTTCCGAGGGGGAGGATCCCTTCTCGGATCTGATGAATATTTTTGCAGACGGCCAGGATGAGATGACGGTCTTGTTTGCGGACCCGAGCGGATTGATCCTTTCCTCGCACGGGAAAATTGCGGGGACGGACGGATCCGTCGGCAAGGTGCTTCCCGCAGCAATTATGGAAACAGTGACCGCGGGGGAGACTTACCGCGAGGTTGAGCATCTTGGCTTTTTGCAGCAGCGCGTCGTCATTCACGCCATCGGCGTTTACGATGCGAGCGGCACGCTTTGCGGTATTGCAGCGGTTTATTCGGTGAATCTCCGTTGGGGAAATATGGTGGAGCAAATTTCCGATGCGGTTATGACGGCGGCACTGCTGGTGCTTCTGGCATCCTTGATCGCCGCTTATTTTATCAGTGAGCGCATCACGGGACCCTTGCGGGAGATGAGCAGTGCTGCAAAGAAATTTGCAGCGGGACAGTTTGACGTTCGTGTTCGCGTTCGCGGAAGGGATGAGGTTGCTGATCTTGCCATTGCATTTAACGAGATGGCGGCATCACTTGAAAATCTTGAGAAAATGCGTTCCTCCTTTATCGCCAACGTCTCGCACGATCTCCGTACCCCGATGACCACGATCGCAGGCTTTATTGACGGGATTCGCGACGGGGTGATCCCCAAATCGGAGCAGGAGCATTACCTGGAGGTTATTTCGGTTGAGGTGCGGAGGCTTTCTCGCTTGGTTTCCTCGCTTTTGGATCTTTCGCGTATTCAGGCAGGCGATCGCAAATTTGTGATGAAGCCCTTTGATATTTGCGAAATGGCGCGAATCATTCTGATCTCCTTTGAGCAGAAGATCGAGAAAAAGCACCTTGACGTTGCCTTTGAATGCGAGGAGGACCGTATTTTGGTCAATGCCGATCACGATGCGATCTATCAGGTGTTTTACAATATTTGCCATAATGCAGTGAAATTCTCAAGGGATGGCGCTGCCTTCCGTATCCGTATTTCCCTCAACCGTGAGAAGAAGGTTCAGGTTGCGGTCTATAACGAAGGGCAGGGAATTCCGGGAGAGGATCTGCCGCTCATCTTTGAACGGTTTTATAAGAGTGACAAGAGCCGAGGTCTGGATAAGAGCGGCGTTGGCTTGGGATTGTTCATTTCCAAAACCATTATGACGGCACACGGCGAGCGGATCTGGGTTACAAGCGAGGAGGGAAGCAATTGCGAGTTTTTCTTCACGCTCCCACGCGCTTCGCACGCGCACCACTCGGAGGATCAAAGCTAAAAAAAGCCGCGCATGCAATTGCATGCGCGGTTTTCTTTATTCTTCGATTGCAGCCTTTTGGGTGAGAATTTCGTAGAAGATCGCGGGATCAAACTTTTGTTGTCTGTCATAGGTATACAGACCGTTGACCTCCTGCTCAACGTCGGTCAGCTGCGTGTAGCAAAGACCGGTGATGAAAGGATTGAAGAGAAGTGCCTCTGCAAGTCCCTTGAAGCGAGCAATGAATTCTTCCTCGGTCTTGGGCGCGTCACCGTAGCCCCAAGCGTTGCCGAGATTGGAATTGACGTCCCACTTGATTCCACCGTACTCGCTGATGAAGCGGGGAATGATGGGTGCTCTGAGGCGATCCTTCTTGTATACGGGAATTCCGTTTGCAACGTCAATGTAACGCTGCTTGAAGGTTTCGGGATTCTGATCGTAATCGTGCCAATCCATAATGTCGGTCGCACCTTCCACGTGTACCCATCCGGAGGTGTCAATGACGGGACGGGTGTTATCGATCTCCTTGGTCAGCTTGACTCCGTAGGCAATGAGATCATCGTCCTGCGAGAGAGGGGTTTCGTTGAAGGGACACCAACCGATGAT
>JAZQWH010000009.1:0-5056 GCA_045632205.1 Eubacteriales bacterium | reverse complement strand
GATTCCACTCTTTGACGCAAAATGCTTTTTGCGGGAAGCGCCACAATGCTTTCCACCCGATTGCGGTCCATCGTTTCGAGAAGCGTTGTAAGCAAAATTCCTGCTCCGCCGATATTTTCATCGCTGATCACGTGTAAAACCTTTATCATAGAATCCTCCCTCAACAAAAAAACTCCGTGCATTTAGTATGCACGGAGTTTTGGAATTCATCATTTTTTTAAGCACGCTTGATCAGCTTGACCTTGCTACCGTTGCCAACGCCTGCGGCATTCGCATCATCGGTATCAATATGCATTTCCAAGCGGAAATCCTTGTGTGCGCGGATCTGTACGTCATAGAACATACTCTTGCGCTCGCCGCAGAGCAGAACGTCAACGTATTCCCCATCGGAAACGTTATATTTCGCTGCTTCCTCCAAGCTCATATGGATGTGGCGGTTTGCAATAATGCAGCCCTCTGCGAGGGTAACGATCCCCTTCGGGCCGATGATGGTGACGGGAGCAGAGCCCTTGATATCACCGGACTCACGCACGGGAGGCTTAACCTTGAGCGTGAAGCTATCGGTACGGGAAATTTCAACCTGAGAAGCCTTTCTCTCGGGTCCAAGCACACGAACACCCTCGATCGCTCTCATAGAAGGACCGACAATGGTGAGCTGCTCCTTGCACGCATACTGACCGGGCTGGGAAAGATCCTTGATCTTGGTCAGCTCATATCCCTTACCGAACAGAATCTCCACGTGCTCACGGGTCAGATGGATATGGCGGTTTGAAACGCCTACGGGAACGTCTGCGCCGTCGCAGGTCGCGCCCTCTTTCTTTACGTTCTCGACGATCTTGCCGACGAGCGCTGCAATTTCTGCTTCAGTGTATTTCATAGCCGCAATTCCTTTCGATCAAATAATGCGGAAGCTATCCGCCATCACGCAACGGCGAAGTCTGGTAAAGCTCTTTGCCGAGGTGATACCCTCACCCGTAGGACCTGCAATGGTAAAGGTAGTATGTCCTTCACCGCCAAAGCCGATTCCCGCATAGGAGGGTGCGTTCTTCACGAAAATAGTGGTTTCGACCGCACGCGCGAATGCGGAAAGGTTATCAATGTTCTTAGAGTGCATATGAGCGGTATGACGGTTGCCGTGCTCTGCCTTGACAGCAAGCTCGATTGCCTGCTCAATGTTATCCACGCGAACGATGGGCAGAATGGGCATCATCAACTCGTGCTGGACGAAATCGTGATTGAAATCGGTCTCGCAAATGATACATCTGACTTCCTTACCAACCTTAATACCGATCTTTGCGAGCAGAACGTCCGCATCGCGTCCGACACAGTCACGGGAAACGACCTTGACGGTCTTTCCTGCCTTATTGGTCTTCTCATTGAGTACGATGGGCAAAAGCTGATCTGCCTGTGCCTTGGTGATCATATATGCACCGTTCTTCTTCATCTCTGCAATGAGCTTATCAGCGATGTTACGGAATGCAAACACCTCTTTTTCTGCGATACAAGGCAGATTGTTATCAAAGGTACATCCGTCAATGATGTCCTTACCTGCCTTCTTGATGTCGGCAGTATCGTCAACGATAACAGGGGGATTGCCCGCACCTGCGCCAATTGCCTTCTTACCCGAAGAAAGAACCGCCTTGACAACGCCGGGACCACCCGTGCAAACGAGCAAACGGATCTTCGGATGAGACTGCATGATCGCCGCACTCTCAAGCGTAGGCTTATCCATCGAGCAAACGAGGATCTCAGGTCCTCCCATTGCCGCACACGCACGGTTGACAAGGTCTACCGCATAGTTGGAAACACAGATTGCGTTGGGATGCGGATTGAATACAACACCGTTTCCTGCCGCGATCATTCCCATAGAGTTACAAATGACCGTCTCGGAGGGGTTGGTGCTGGGCGTGATCGCGCCGACAACACCGAACGGAGCCATCTCGACAAGCGTAAGTCCGCTGTCTCCCGTCTTTGCCCAAGAGGTAATATCCTCCGTTCCGGGGGTCTTGTCTGCAACAAGAATATGCTTGAGTCTCTTGTGCTCAACCTTACCCATACCCGTCTCGGCAACACCCATCTCTGCCATAATCGGCGCTTCCTCGCGCGTCAGACGGCGGATCTCGGTGATGATCTTTTCTCTCTGCTCAACGCTCATTGCACGAACTGCGCGATAGCCGCGGTCTGCCGCCTCAATCGCCTCGTTCATATCACTGTAAATACCGATGAGCTTTCTTCCTTTATAAGAAGTGGACGTATATCCGTCGATCTTTTTGTTATCGACACCCACCTCCTTGATGACGTTAGCCACGATCTGTCTGATCTGGGATTCGGTAATATTCTGCGCCATAATCGTTCTCCTTCAATTTTAGATCAATTAGGATTCATACACGTTTGAAACACCGGTGGAATTGCAAAATTCACACCACGCATCATCAGGTCTCCGATCGGTGACCAGAACGTCGATGTCTCGGAATTCGCAAACGCGCACAAAGGATTTTTTACTAAGCTTATGTGTATCCGCGGCAAGGATACGTCTTTCTGCGGACGCAAACATCGCCTGCTTGATGAGACTGTCCTTTTCGTTGGAATCTGTCACGCCGATCTCCATATCCACGCCCTTGCAGGAGCAGATCGCGGTGTCAACGTGGTAGGACCCAATCATTTTTTCTGCGGATGAGCCGGTCAGCGAGAGCGCTCCCTCCTTGAGGTTTCCTCCCGTGGAAAGCACCGTCCAATCGGATTTATCCGCAAGCTCAAGCAGAATGACAACCGAATTGGTAATAACGGTCAGATTCTTCTTTTCCTTGAGCTTTTTGATAATGTAGATTGCGGTTGAGCTTGCGTCGATCATAATTCTCTCGCCGTCCTGGATCATTGCGGCAACCGTTTCGGCAATACGCTGCTTTTCCTCAACGTTTACGCCGATTCGGATCTTGTACGGCAGATCGAGCGTTGCCGTATGCTTGGAAACCGCACCGCCATAGGTCTTTGATGCCAAGCCCTCGCGATCCAGCTTTTCAAGGTCGCGGCGAATGGTCTCCTCCGTAACGTCAAAGGACTTTGCAAGCTCGGAAACCAGCACCTTACCCTCTGCCTCCAGACGGGAAAGGATCTCTTTTCTTCTTTCAATTGCAAGCATTTCGGG
Organism: Eubacteriales bacterium; assembly: GCA_045632205.1. GTDB lineage: Bacteria > Bacillota > Clostridia > Oscillospirales > CAG-272 > UMGS1865. The sequence goes on along the minus strand of JAZQWH010000009.1, from coordinate 1,911 downwards.
GAAGCCCCCTTTCTATCAATGGAATTTTGGATTCGATCAGATCTTGGGAAGGATGCACTCCACGTCTCCGTGCGGACGAGGAATGACGTGTACCGCAACGATCTCGCCCAAGCGAGCCGCAGCCTGACTTCCTGCCTCGGTAGCTGCCTTTACAGCACCAACGTCGCCGCGTACCATAACCGATACGAGACCGGAGCCGATCTTTTCCGTTCCGACAAGCGTTACGTTTGCTGCCTTTACCATTGCATCAGCTGCCTCGATCGCAGCAACAAGTCCTCTTGTCTCTACCATACCCAATGCTTCCATTGCCATAATAAATCCTCCAAAAAGAATATAATTTTTCACAGATACATTATACCATATTCAAATTGGAATGTCAATAGTTTTTTCTTTATTTTTTTGGTTTTTTGTTGTTTTTGTTTGGTTTGTTTGTTTTTTAACAAACTCATCCTTGCTTTGATTTTTTTCGAAAATCCGAAGGAGATTGCCCTACTTCCGCACGAAAACGACGGTAAAAATCGGTAGGATCGTCAAAGCCGACCTGCTCTGCAATCTCTGCAATCCCAAGCGCGGTGCTTTGCAAAAGCTCGCACGCAATTTCGCAGCGCAAGCGGTTGCGGTACGCAATGGGAGGAATGCCGTATGCAGCAACGAACCGACGCCGAAGCTGACTTTCGCTCAGATGAAAAATCGCAGCCAGCTCGCCCGCCGATTCCGATTCGCGATAATGAATGGAAAGATGTCGTTTGAGCCGCTCCGCCACCGACTGTTCCGTACCGTCTTGATTCGTTCGGAGCAATCGCGTTCCTGCAAACCGTCTTGCGGAGTCCAAGAGGAAGATTGCAAGCTGATGCGCAACCAGCCGCTCGCGCTCCTCCGCATCCTCAAAGCAGAAGCGGCATATCTCCGCAAGCTGCTCTGCGGCACGGGGATGCTCCGCGGGGCGAATCACCGTTGGAACGTGATACTCTCCCACCGTCATCTCTCCCTCTCCCATCACTCGGTGTAGTCCTTCTGCGCGCAGATACAAAAAGCGGCAACGGCAGGGCTTACTCCGAGAAAGAGAGCGCGAATAATGGCTCTGACCGGGCGGCACAAAAATGGTATCCCCTGCCCGTACGGTCCAGAATTTTCCGTCCGCGTAAAAAAGCCCCTCTCCCTCGGTGCAGATCCCAACCTCATAGAAATCGTGGTAATGAAGAAAGGATATTTTCTCCCGCATCGGAAGCCGTCCCGCCGCAGGATCGCAAAAAAGAAGCCTTGTGCGATCATCGTTCACTTGCTCATAGCGAATATCGAATTGTTTTTGCTGTTCAAATGCGCGTTTTTGCATATTTTATGCGTATCCTTCCCTTTTTTATTTTGCACAAACGTGCTATAATGGTATTATACCACAATAAAAAGGTTTTGAAAAGGGGGATCAGAAAATGACGATCAAAAAATCTTGTTCCGGAATTTCTATGACACTTGACGTCAAAAAAGCTTGCATTTCATCCTTGATCATCGCCAACAAGGAACGGCTCGCAGGAGAAGTGCCGATCTTTCGTGTCGGTCTGCGCGATCCGAAGGGAGAGCTGCGTGCAATCACCGCTTTTGATGCGCAGGGATGTGAGCAAACAAGCGACGGCGCGCGCTATTTCGGCTTTCCCGACACCGACGGATTTTCTGTCCGCATCCGTCTTGACAGCAGCGAGGACGAGCTTGCATGGTATATCGAGCTTGAAAATCAATGCGCAGAAATTTTGGCAGAGTGGGTGGATTTCCCGCTTCTCTCTCTCCCACGCCTCAAAAAGAACAATCTCTCAGGCGACGGAGGAGAAATCCTGTTTCCCTATAACGAGGGCGTGATCATCTCCGACGATCTTCGACGCAACATCTCGTCGATCTCTCGCTATCTTGAGCCCGTCTACC
>JAZQWH010000008.1:0-2126 GCA_045632205.1 Eubacteriales bacterium | reverse complement strand
CTCGCAAAGGACGGGACTGTATCTGCACGTCCCTTTTTGTCGCCACAAGTGCCTCTATTGCGATTTCTGTTCCTTTCCGCATCCGACACGCGAGCGGATGGAGGCCTATGCGGAAAGGCTTTGCGGAGATCTTTTGGAGACCTCTGCGGGCGAGCGCGTGGACACCGTTTATTTCGGAGGTGGGACACCGACTCTGCTCCCCCCCTCCTCGCTGATCAAAATCCTCCAAACCGTTCAACGCGTGTATTCGGTGGAGGCGGATGCGGAGATCACGCTCGAATGCAATCCCGACACGGTGGGTGCGGAGGCGCTTTCCGAGCTTCGCCGCGCGGGCTTTAACCGCATCAGCATCGGAATGCAGAGCGCGAATGAGGAGGAATTGCGCCGCCTCGGTCGCGGACATCGCTTTGAGGATCTTTGCAAGACCTTCCATGCGGCGCGAGACGCAGGGTTTGAGAACATCAGCCTCGACGTGATGTCGGGGATCCCCGCGCAAACGGTCGAAAGCTACCTGCAAACGCTTCGCGCGGCAGTCTCGCTCGCCCCCGAGCATCTCTCGGCATACGGCTTGACCGTGGAGGAGGGAACGGGCTTTGCAAGGCTCCAACAAAGGGGCGCGCTTCCGCTTCCCGACGAGGAGGAGACGAGACGGATGTATTTTGAGGGGGCGGAATATCTCGAATCGCAGGGATACAGGCAATATGAGATCAGCAATTTTGCAAAATCGGGGTATGAATCGCGACACAATCTCAAATACTGGTGCTGTGAGGAGTATCTCGGCTTCGGCCCTGCGGCGTATTCCGACTATCGCGGCGCGCGATTTGGTAACTCACGCGATCTCGATGCGTATCTTGCAGGACGTTCGATCCTTTGCGAGCGCGAGGAGCCAAGCTCGGTCGAGCGCGAAAACGAATACGTGATGCTGAAAATGCGACTTTGCGAGGGTGTCTCGGCAGGGGAGTTTGACGCGCGCTTCGGTGCGGGGCGCTTTGCGCGCTTTGCCGAGCGGCTGGAAAAATTCGTGCCGCACGGGCTCGTCTTGCATCGGGGCGATCGCTTTGCCCTCACGAGAGAGGGAATGTACGTCAGCAACGCCATCCTCTCCGACGTGCTGGAGTTCTGAAACGCGCGTAAAAAAACACTTGACAATTTTGCAGAAATCGTGTAAAATAAAGACGGAATCAAATATCTTATCAATATAAGGAGACCTAACAATGGAAGAAAACAGAGAGTTTTATACGCTGACCGATGAGGACGGCAACGATATTGAATTTGAGCTGATCGGCTCGGTTGAGCTGAAGGGCGTTGAGTACTTCGCAATGATCCCCGCGGATGCCGCTGATAAGGCACAGGAGGACGGCGGATTCTGCGAGTACGTCATCCTCAAAAAGGAAAAGGACGAAAACGGCGAGGATTGCTTCGTCTCCATCGACGATGACGATGAGTTCGATGACGTTGCCGACGTGTTCGACGATATGTTCTCCGAGGAGATCGATTACGACGCTCCCAAGGCGTAATTTTTCTTGATTTCTTATCCTGCTTAGTGCGTGATAATCGGTAATGTTGAGCCTACAAACGATTAAAGGAGTCTGAATGACTGCGGTGGTTTGCAGACCTCCCGTGCGCGTGATTTCGATTGACTTGTCTCGACCGCGTATCGGACGTTGGGAGCAGTAAAGCCGCGACGAGGACACCGCCCTGAACTACAGGGTTCTAATTTGCCGATTACACGGCTCGGCGGGGGTTTTTGGGATGAGGAATATTGGTTTTCGCGGGGGGAGAGGATATTTTTCTTAAGGAGAAAAATATCCTCTCCCCCCGCACCCCCCTCACCTAAAAAGACCTTTTAAAAAGGAATAGATAAGAATTCGTCCTTGCATCTATCTGTCGGTAGAGGCAGGGACGAACGTTTTATTTATCCTTTTTCCTTATAGGAAGGTCTTGGGGATAGAGGCATTCGGGGGAAAACTTTTCAGAGAAAAGCTTTTCCCCCGAACCCCCTTTCAAAAGCCTTCAAAAAGGGGACTTTATAAATTCGTTTGTTGGTTCGCTCCTCCATACTAAAATACGTGCCTCCCCTCATCGACAGAGGCACAGACTTCTTTTTTTTATTCTTTCCCTTATAG
>JAZQWH010000007.1:0-3206 GCA_045632205.1 Eubacteriales bacterium | reverse complement strand
GCAAAGCCCATAACGGGATCGTTGCCAACCAAGCTCATTCCTACAAGCTCGCCGTTTACGTAGAGCATCACGCCCTGCGCGGGATCGTAAACGCCAACGACGTTGTATTCGTTATTCTTTGCTACGGAAGCCGATGCTTTGACGTAAGCACCGTTAACGAAAACCTGAAGCATCAGCTCGCCGTTCTTTATCTGCAATCCATAGCCACCTGCGTGGCAGTTTCCAATAATCGTCTGCTCGCTCGTCACGTCACTTCCCGTACGAATCACGGCAGAGATGGAGAAGCCGTCCTTGAGAAGATCGTTATTCTCGATAAATGCAGGAATCTTGATGTTTCCGTTGTTCGAGAAGGCGAAATACGCGGCGCCGACCGAAAGATCACCAAGCGTCTCGTAGGTGTATCCCTTCGCGCTCTGATCCTTGACCTCGTTCACTCCGTTGTTGTTCACGATGACGAGATCGAGCAGATCGGGCTTGCCTGCCGCCTGCGGCGTTACCTCCTGCGACACCAGCTTCAGCCAACTCACCATAGAAGCACCTCTCTGACCAAAGACCGAAATGGGAGTGACGCGAATGAGATAGCTTGCGGTAACGGAGGGGAAGGTGAACGCATAGCGGAAGGACTCCGCCTGCTCGGGGCAATAGTAGCCCGCGCTGATCGTCTCGGTCTTGAGGATCTTACCGTTTGCGTCCATGATCTCAACGAGATAGCTGTGCGCAACGTTGCCCGTTGCATCATACGCCTGAGGGAACGTAACGGCAACCGTGGCATTTCCGACGCCCTCGGTCTCAAGCTTGGTACCACGCTCAAAATTCGGGATCGTATTCGCCGTTTCCTGCATGGGGAGCGACTTGACGAGTGCGTGTGTAAACGTTCCGCGGTGGTCGGAAAGCTGCGTGCCCGTTGCGTGCGTATTGACGATCTCAAACTTCTTGACCGTCATAAACTGCTTGGTGACGAAGCAATAGTCGATGTTTGCGCCGTTTCCGGGGTGCGTGATCTCGTTGGTCGAATCCTTTGCAATATAACGCGCATCCGAGACCTTGGTAGAGGAGCACATCACCTTATAGGAGTTGGTCGTCTCTCTCATATTGTAGTCGCCCGTAGAGAATACGGGGTAGCCCATTGCCTCAAAGCGCAAAATCTGCTGCAGGATCATCTTACACTGAACATAGTTGACGTCCAGATTCATATGGTCGATGTGAAGATTCATATGCACGTAGCGGAAGCCCGTTTCGATATTCTCAAGGATGACCCACGTGGTGGTACGGTTCATATCGACCGTATCGTCGTATTTGGAGGGCGTTTCGGGGGTTTTGGACATCCAGAACGTTCCCGTATCGATGGGCACGTATTTATCCTTGAGGTAGTAGACGTAGGTTGCAAAGCTTTGCGCCTGATGGTTGCCGAGACAGTCGATACCGACGCGGCCGTATTTGTCGCCAAGTCCCGTCTCCAGCGTCTTCGTCCATTCCTTGCCGCACTCCTGCACACCGATGGAATCGGCGTTGTAGGATCTGAGCAGCTCGATCATTGCGGGAGCGCGCTGTCCCACGCTGGTAGCATTGCCGTTGAGCAGGTTGATTCCGATGACCTTGACCTCCTGCTCGGGGAGCATTACGGTAGTAGGCGCGTCGGGGTTCGGCTCACTGCCGCCGTTTGAGGAGGTGGTAGTGGGCGTGGTGGTCTCGCCTGCGGGAGGCGTGACGGGTTGAGTTCCCGTTGTAGTGGTAGTCTGCGAGGAGGTGGTAGAGGTCGTGCCGCCGTCAGTCGTGCCACCGTCGGTCGTGCCGCCGTCAGTCGTGCCCTGAGGCAAGCGAGAGGCAGGAGCAAGCGAGCAAGCAGCCGAGCCAAACGCCGTCACGCAGATCAGCAGCAGGCACAGAATTCTGAGCATCTGTTTTTTCATAACAAGCATTCTCCTTTCAAGAGTCATAACTAAGCTCCGTATCCATTTTATCACACCTGTCAGTGCGTTTTCAAGTTCTTTTTGAGGGTGGATTTTATTTTTGTCAAAAATACACAGATAAAGAAAAAGGAGCAAACGGATGCCTGCTCCTTTTTTGTGCATTATTTTTTCTTGGTCAGCACCGCGGAATAACCGTTGTGCATCGAATCCTTCTCGAAGAGAAACTCAATGCCGTCGCGTGCCAGCTCCTCCGCCGTGTATTCCCTGCCCGCTCCGTCGAGGTAGACCGCGCCCTCCGTCACAACGGGATAGAGCGTCACGCCGTCCTGGTGGCTGTCGTGGATGTAAACGCAGACCTGAACGCGGTCCGCCGCCTCATCCGAGAACTGCAGTGCCACGAGCGTTTGCGTATCGGCAAGAATGCGGCATTCGGAGCGCATCCAGAACGCGCGATCCTGCTTGTACTGCGCAAGATTCTCGCGCAACGCTGCCTTGAGCGTATCCGAAAATGCCGTTACGTCACAGCTGATTCCGATCGGGCCGCCCACGGTTGCCGTCCTGAGAAAATCGGGAGTGACCGACTCGATATAGTGCCATCCCGCATCTCCGCTCACAAGGATCAACTCACGGCTCCGTCCCTTGACGTGATCGAGCGTCTGAATGGTGATCCAACGCTCCAATGCGCGGCTCGGCATTCTGAGGAGCGTATTTTTGAAGATCTGAAGCTGGGTGTAGAGGCTGTGGTTGTCACTCATCCAGAAGGAATCAAAGCCGCGCAGGTTGCAGAGAGCCATACGGAGCCCGCCGCTCGCGCAGTTTTCCATATAGAGCGTCGGATACTTCCTGCGCAGACGCTCCACCCATTTGCGGTAGCCCTCAAAGTAATTGAGGAAGGAGCGGTTGTGTGCATCGTAGGTGATCGGTGCGTTGAAATCAAACTTGATAAACTCGATCCCGTAGCGCTCGATATTTTCTGACACCACGTCAAAGAGATAGTCGCTCGCCTCTTGATTTGCAAAATCGATAAAGCAATATTTGCCCTCGTCGATGTAATATTCGGGATGCTCCGCCACCGAGCGGGATGCACGCGAGGCGCGCTCCACCTCAAACCAAAGACCGAATTTGAGTCCGTAACCGCGCACCTTGTCGGCAAACTCCTTCATTCGCCCCGCCATCGAGCAATCGGTGCATTCCTGCCAGTCGCCCACGCGGTCGATCCATTCCTTGGGAGGGCCGAACCATCCCGCGTCGATGACGAAATACTCCGCACCGATCTCCCGCGCGACCTCAAGCTGC
>JAZQWH010000006.1:0-28562 GCA_045632205.1 Eubacteriales bacterium | reverse complement strand
AATTGGATTGGTTAGTCTGTGCCACTGTCCTTAGGCAGTGAGACAGACTTTTTTGTTTCTCTTACAGTTCCAAACAATAGCTGCCGCAGCCATTTTGGTACCACTTCTCGCTGCGGCTCGGTCACGCTGCGGTTCTGATATACCCCCGGCATATCATTCATTCCCGCATCGCCGCTTCGCTACCCTGAAAACTCCATAAAGTTAGTTTGCCTCTGTAATCGTTGCTCGCAGAGACTCAATAGCCTTCCCCAGCGGGGAAGACGGGGACAAATTGCCTTCGGCAAAGGAGGATGAGGAGAAAAGCGTACAATATATGGAATTCAAAATTGCTTTCCCGTATGTTCGCACGAACTAAAAAAGCCTTCTCCTTGAGGAGAAGGTGGATCGCGTTAGCGAGACGGATGTGGTGTGCGGATAACCACAATCATCCCCATCGGGAGAGTTGTTCGCACCGCAATAGTGCCGACTAATGGAAGCGGGCTTGCCCGCCGGATGTGGTGTGTCGTCTTTTTGGAGGCTCATTTTTTGTTGTGGGGGTTTACAAATGGAAAAAATTGTGCTACAATGGGTCTATAATTCCAAATTGATTGGAGGAAGAAAAAATGAAGAAGCTGATTGCAATTTTGCTTTGTCTTGCAATGCTCCTCTCGTTTTCTGCGTGTGAGGACGAGGCAACACCGCCCGAGGAACCCACGGTTGTCACAGGAGAAAAGGGTGACAAGGGTGATCAAGGCGAAAAAGGTGACAAAGGCGATAAGGGTGATCAAGGTGCGCCCGGTGCGGCAGGAGTCGGTATTGAAAAGACAGAAATCGTCAATGGAGAGCTGATCGTAACCTACACCGACGGAACGAAGATCAATCTTGGAAAGGTCGTGGGCGAGGACGCCACTGCGACCGACGAAAATCCGCAGGGCTTGGCATTTTATCCGCTTCCCGACGGCACCTACGGCGTTATGGCAGGCAACGCGCTCTATCTTGAGGAGATCACCATCCCCGCAACCTACAAGGGCAAGGCGGTGACGCAGATTCTGCCGAAGGCTTTTGGAAGTAACAATTCAATTGAAGCCGCCAAACATCTAAAAAAGGTTGTAATTTCGGATAGTGTGACAATCATTGGAGAATCTGCGTTCCAATTCTGCAGCAGCCTTGAGAGCGTGACGATTGGAAACAGCGTGAAGATCATTGGCAATTCTGCTTTCTCCGAATGCAGCAGCCTTGAGAGCGTTTCTATTCACGATCTTGCAAAATGGTGTGCAATAGATTTTGCTGGCAGTTCATCAAATCCTTTGGATTATGCGGGCAAGCTGTACGTTGACGGTGACTTGGTAACGGAAATGACAATTCCGTCCGAAGTACAAACCATTAAACCGTATGCTTTTTATGGCTGTGATAGTCTTACAAAAGTGACGATCCCCGACAGCGTGACGAGCATTGGCAATTATGCGTTCTCCGGTTGCAGCAATCTCTCCTATACAGTTTACAACAACGGAAAGTATCTCGGCAACGCTACCAATCCGTACGTTCTGTTGGCAGACGTTGTGGACAAAACCGTTACGAGCTTTACCATCCCGAATACAACGAAACTCATTGGCTCTTCTGCGTTCTTCTATTGCAGCAGCCTTGCGAGCATCACGATTCCCGATGGTGTGACCAGCATTGGCTATTGTGCGTTCGATGGTTGCAGCAGCCTTGCGAGCGTAACGATTGGAAACAGCGTGGAGAGCATTGACTCTTCTGCGTTTTCCTATTGCAGCAGCCTTGCGAGCGTTACGGTTTCATCCGGCAATTCCAAATATCATTCAGATGGAAACTGTGTAATTGAAACCGAGAGCAAAACCTTGATTTTGGGATATAAGAACAGCGTGATTCCGTCAGACGGAAGTGTGACGAGCATTGGCTCTTCTGCGTTCTCCGATTGCAGCAGCCTTGCGAGCATCACGATCCCCGACAGTGTGACGAGCATTGGCTCTTATGCGTTCCGTAATTGCCGCAGCCTTGCGAGCATCACGATTCCCGACAGTGTGAAGAGCATTGGCTATGATGCGTTCGATGATTGCAGCAGCCTTGCGAGCGTGACGATTGGAAACAGCGTGGAGAGCATTGGCTCTTTTGCGTTCGATGGTTGCAGCAGCCTTGCGAGCGTATACTACCACGGTACGGCAAGTGAATGGGCTGATATTTCGATTGGTTCTCTTTATAATTACTATCTCACCTCCGCTACCCGCTACTACTATTCCGCAACCGCGCCCACGACTGCAGGAAATTATTGGCGCTACGTTGGCGGCGTGCCCACCCCGTGGGAAAATTAATCAATGAAAAAAAGGAGCGCCATCGGCGCGCCATTTTTGTTTTTTGGAAAGCGACCGCTGTTGCACCGATATGGGTGCGCGGTGGCTTTTTTATTTTCTCCTTCTCACGTATCGGCGGACAATGCCGACGGCGAGGAGGGAGAGGGGAAGAAGGATGACGAGGATGATCAGCCAGATCGCAAACGCGGTGGTGGAAACGAGCAGAACGTCGGATTGCATCGAGTTTGCCACGGTTTCAACCGTTTGCAAGGGAGCTTCTGTCATCCAATCGATCGCGGAAAGCAGGAAGCTGTGGTTTGCGTCCTTGGTGAATGGATCCGCGAGGTCGAAGAGGTAGGGAGTGGAGACCCACAGCACGCGGCTTTCTCCGCGCTCCGCGGTGGCTCCGAAGGTCAGCGAGGAGGATTCCTCCTCAAGCTTGGTCCATTTGTTTGCGGTCGAATCGTATTTTTCTCTTGCTCCGAGCGTGGTTGTGTAGAGCAGGCGCGTGAGCGTGACGTCCTTCTTGCTCTCGTCGAGATAGATGGGGTGTGCATCACTGACGATGACCGAATCGAGCAGGGGCTTTGTGATCGCGTGAGAGGATTCCATCATCGCGCTGTGGTAGCCGCTTCCCGCATACGCGGTGCTTTCCTCCTTGATGCGGATATTTTTTTCATCTGCGGTCAGTCCGTAATCCGAAAGGATCGATTCGAGTCTCGGCTGCTCACGCGTGTTGAAATAAGTAGAGACGATCATATTTCCGCCTCCGTTGAGCCACGCGCGCAGGGCGTTGGATTCGTTCTCGGTCAGGTCGAGGATGGGAGAATTGAGAATGAGAAGCTCGTGCTTGGCGGTCAGCTGTGAGACGTTCAGGATAAAATCAACGTCGCAGGCGTACTGACGAAGCGATTGCAGGACAGGCTCGGAGAGCTGCGCGTTGAGCGGAACGATCTCTCCGTCCGAGGTCTGATATGCGGATTGCACGATCGCGATCTGCGGGACTTTTTCGAGGGTGACAAAGCGGATGGCATTGGTGATCCCCGCTTCTCCGTTGAAGTAGGGCGTCATACGGTATCCCATTGCGGAGAGGCGCTCTGCCGATGCCGTATATTCCGCGGGGCTGAGGTAGAACTCGGTCTCGTCGCCCGAATAGTAGTAATAGTAGAGGTCGGAGAGCGAGAGGAGCATATAGCGCTTCGCGCTTTCCACAACGAATCCGATCGCGCCCTCGCTCATTTCACCGATTCCGTGAGCGGTGAGAAATTCAGGCTCGTTTTTGGTGTCGATCACCTTGACGGAGACGTGATCGGAAAGCGTTTCGTAGCCCTTGAGGAAGGCGTAGACGTCGCGGTCGACGTTGATTTTTCCGTTTTCGCACAGCAGATAAACAATGACGTCCTCACCGAGTGCGTCAAGCTGATTTTTGGTTGTGGAGGAGAGCCCGAAAACGGGATCGTCCGCAAAGGATGCGGCACTGATCCGCCAGGGGATCAGTCCTGCGAGAAGATTGACTCCCACAAGCACGATTGCGAGGACGGTGCAGAAAAGAGAGAGTAAAAGCTTGGTTTTTGTGGATCTCTTCATCGTTATCTTTCCTCCTTTCCGTTTTGGCACTCGGCATCGCGACGGTAAGCCTTGATGCAAACGGTGACGGTGAGGAGAAGAGCTATGACGGAGAGGAAATAGAGGATTCCCTGCAGATCCATTCTGCCGTAAATGAAGCCCGTAAAGCGCGAAAAGGGGTTGATGCGGGAGAGCAGGATCGGAATGAGCGATTGAAACAGCGAGGGGACGAAAACGAACAGAAGCGCGAGCGCTGCGGGGAGGACTGCGGCGCAGGCGGCAACGAGACGTGAGCCAAGGACAAAAAAGATCCAGAGGCAGATCCCAACGGTGATCACCTCAAGCAGGACAAAGGAAAACCAGGGTGCCGAGGGGAGCTTAAGGAGATAGACGTTGAGAAGATAGAGCGAAAGAATTGCAAGCGCTCCTACCGTCCAATTGATCCACGCGCGGCGGAAGAAGATGGAGATCACGTTGCAAAGCGCGAGAAGAGATGCTCCCAAAAGGAGCAAGCCGAGCCACGCGAAATAGGATTCGGACATCGGGATCTCTCCGAAAAACGAGAGGAGGAGGGGATAGAGCGCTACCACGAGCATAGAGAGGAGGAATACCGTGAGCTGTGCCAGGTATTTTCCGATTACAATATCCCGTGTGCGGAAGCCGAGCGAATAGAGCAGAGGTGCGGCGCCCGCCCGCGCTTCCTCGGAAAAGGTCGGTGCGGCAAGGAGCGGGAGCGCGAAGACCAGGGCGGGAAATGCGCCGCCGAGAGACAGAGCGAAGGAAACGGAGCCAGCAAGCATATTTTGAAGCACGGTATAAAGTCCGCAAAGGAGTAATAAAATAGCAATAACGGCAAAGCCGCGAAGTCCGCCAAAAAGTCGGCGAAGCTCCTTTTTTAACATTACGGTCACGTTGCATCCTCCTCCTTTCGGGAAGAATAGGTGGCAAGAGAGGGATCGTCTGCTTCGAAAATACCGATCAGAACGCCTTTCTCCAGCACGATAATTTTGTCGCAGATCTCTCTCAGGAGAGGAAGATCACTGCTTGCGTAAAAGACCGTTTTTTGGTCTGTTGCCGCTTCAATGCGGTCAAGCATCTCGTTTTTCTCTCTTTCTCCAAGCCCGCTGACGGGGTCCTCAAGGATCAGGATCTCGGGATTCCCGACGAACGCCTGCGCCAGGGAGAGGCGGCACTTTTCCGCTTTGGTGAGATGTCTGCAAAGGCTTCTCTTTCTGCCGCGAAGCGCGTGGAGATCAAGCAATTCGTGCACGGTACGCATACCGTCCTCGTATTCGAGCCCCTTTGCTTCCGCGATAAAGATCAGAAATTCCTCCGGGGTCAGCTCGTCGTAAGGCTCGAGCGAGATGGGTCGGTAGCCGAGGCAGGCACGGGAGCGCTCCCGTTGCGTGCGCGTGTCAAAGCCGTTGATGCGAACAAAGCCGCTATCGGGCAGGATCGCGCCTGCGAGCAGTGCGGGGAGAGCACCTCCGTTTGGCTGCGCGGTATCAAAAATGCCGTAAAAGGATCCGTTCGTCAGCTTGAAGCTGACGTTGTCGGCAACCGTTTTGTCGGCGATCGATTTCGTTATGCTTTTTACTTCGATCAAGAAAGAGATCCTCCGTTCTGTGAGATCATAAACAATATTATTATAATGTTTCTCCCGATTTGTGTCAAGTATCTGCCGTTTTTTTAACATTTTATTGATATTTATTCGTCAATTTTTAAAAATGTTATAAAAAATGTAAAAAAGTATAGGTTTGGTGTTAATGCACATTGACAGGTTGAAAAAATTGTGATATAATTACAAAGAAATCGAAGTTTGTTGTGTAAAGAAACAAATCTTGTCTCCGTTGTTTGTCAAAAATGTCGAAAAATCGACACAGTGATTTTGGAATGACGATATTTTTGGTTGTGATCGACTTGTTTTTTCTTGTGAATTCTGCTGTAAATATGGTTGTTATTAACAAAAATATGCTATTGTATATTGATTATTTTGTAATATTGTGATACAATGACTATGTATCTACCAATATATTAAATAGAAAGGCAGGTGAAAATATGGCTGAAGAAAAGGAAAAGAAGCTGACGGCGGCTACGGACAACAGTCAGGCGGCTTACTTTTTCCACCAAGGCACGACCTGCAGGGCGTATGAATACCTCGGTGTACACCGGGAGACGGACGGATATGCCTTTCGCGTATGGGCGCCGAACGCAGATGCCGTTTGGGTCTGCGGCGGCTGGAACGGATGGCAGCAGGATGCGCATCCGATGACGCGGATCACCGATCAAGGGATCTGGGAAGCGATCCTTCCCCACGATCTGATCCGTGACGGAGCGATCTACAAATACCGCATTCTCAATCACGGCAAAGAGCTTTATAAGGCGGATCCCTATGGGTACCGGATGCAGCTTCCGCCCGATACCGCATCGGTCGTTTGCGACATTGAGGGACACGAATGGCGCGATGCAAGCTGGCTCAAATACAGAAAGAGCCGTTTTACCCGTCAGTCGGTTATGAATCAGCCCATCAACGTCTACGAGATACACCCTGGATCGTGGATCAGAAACGATGAGAATCAGCCGCTTTCTTACACCGATCTCGCGCGTGAGCTTGCCTCCTACGTCAAGCAGATGGGCTACACGCACGTAGAGCTGATGCCGATTGCCGAGCATCCCTTTGACGGCTCGTGGGGCTATCAGGTGTGCGGATATTACGCGCCGACCTCGCGCTTTGGCACGCCGCAGGATTTTATGGAATTCGTGGACGTGATGCACGAGGCGGGAATCGGAGTGATCCTTGATTGGGTGCCTGCGCATTTTCCAAAAGACGCGCACGGGCTTTACGAATTTGACGGTCAGCCTCTCTATGAATATCAGGGCTGGGACCGTATGGAGCACGCAGGCTGGGGCACGCGTCGGTTTGACGTTGGTCGCGAGGAGGTGCAGAGCTTCCTCGTCTCCAATGCCTACTATTGGATCGAAAAATATCACGTTGACGGCCTTCGCGTCGACGCGGTTGCATCGATGCTCTATCTGGATTACGATAAGCTGCCGGGCGAATGGGTCCCGAACGTTTACGGAGATAACAAGTGTCTTGAGGCGATCGCGTTCTTCCAAAAGCTCAACGGCGCACTTGCGCAGGATCACCCCGACGTGATGACGGTTGCGGAGGAATCGACGGCTTTTGCCAACGTAACGGGCTTTGAGGACGGCGGACTCGGCTTCTCGCTGAAATGGAATATGGGCTGGATGAACGATTCTCTGGCGTATTCCCAGACCGACCCGATCTACCGCAAGTACGATCACACCAAATTGACCTTCGCGCTGACTTATCTGTTCAGTGAGAAATACGTGCTTCCCATCTCACACGACGAGGTGGTGCACGGAAAAAAATCGCTTCTCGACCGTATGCCGGGAGATTATTGGCAGAAGTTTGCGGGAACACGCGTCTTTATGACCTATATGATGACGCACCCCGGAAAAAAGCTTTTGTTTATGGGAAGCGAGATCGGACAGTTCCGCGAATGGGACTACGAGGGACAGATCGAATGGTTCCTCACCAAGTATGAAAAGCACGCGGAGATCCAGCTTTTTAACGCGGAGCTAAACCACTTCTATCTCGAGCATCCCGCGCTTTGGGAGAGAGATGACAGCTGGGACGGCTTTGCGTGGATCGATGCCGATAACGGAGACCAGAGCATCTATTCCTACCGACGGATCGATCGGTCGGGGGAGGAGCTGATCGTTCTGCTCAATTTCACCCCCGTTGTGAGGGAGGATTTTCTTCTGGCGGTGCCCGAGGACGGCGTTTATGAGGAGCTCTTCAACTCGGATGATCTGCGCTACGGCGGTAGCGGCGTGATCAACGAGGGAGAGTTTGAGACCGTTCCCGCAATGCTTCGCGGCTACTCCCGTGCGATCCGCATTACCGTTCCTCCACTCGGCGGAGCGATCTTTCGCCGCAAGGCGGCTTCAAAGCCGCAAAAAAAGAGGCGGAGCGCGGCAAAGCGAACGAAAAAAATCTGATGTGACAGCTTTTGCGATATCCCAAGCATTTCCCTAAAAACTCACCCCAAGCGACCATCCCTGAGACACCCGCGTGTGTCTGCCTTTTCCGTTCCGTGCGGAATGGGAGAGGAATTGCGGAAGACGGTCTGCCGTAAGGGCAACCGTCCTCCGCCGTAAATTCAGAACAAAAATTACGATCATAAACAGGAGGGCTCACAGAGTTATGTACAAGAAGAAAGAATGTGTCGTCATGTTGCTGGCGGGCGGACAAGGAAGCCGCTTGTATGCCTTGACCACCAAGACGGCAAAGCCGTCCGTATCCTTCGGCGGTAAGTATCGCATCATCGATTTCCCCCTTTCCAACTGCACCAATTCGGGTCTTGACACGGTTGGTGTTCTGACACAGTATCAGCCCCTTTACCTCAACGATTACATCGGAACGGGACTGCCGTGGGATCTCGACCGCACGTTCGGCGGCGTGAAGATCCTGCCTCCTTACCAGGGACAGAACGGCTCGGATTGGTACAAGGGCACGGCAAACGCGATCTGGCAGAATATGGAGTTTATCAATCGCTACGACGCCGACTACGTTCTCATCCTTTCGGGTGACCATATCTACAAGATGGATTACGCAAAGATGCTCGACTTCCACAAAAAGAAGGGCTCGGATTGCACCATTGCGGTCATCGACGTTCCGAAGGAGGAGGCAAGCCGCTTTGGCATTATGAGCGCAAACGAGGACGGCTCGATCTACAAGTTTGTGGAGAAGCCCAAGAATCCCGACAGCACGCTGGCATCGATGGGTATCTATATTTTCAACAAAAACAAGCTTCAGAGCTATCTTGAGGCGGACAGCAAGAATCCCGAATCCGCTAACGATTTCGGTAAGAACATCATTCCCGCAATGCTCGCGGCAAAGGAGCGTATGTTTGCGTATCCCTTTGAGGGCTATTGGAAGGACGTTGGAACCATCAGCTCGCTCTGGGAGGCGAATATGGATCTTCTCGGCGAGCGTCCCGTTTTGTCTCTTGCCGACGAGAGCTGGAGAATTTACAGCCGTCAGGAGGCATCTGCTCCGCAGTATATCGGTGCGGAGGCGGTCGTTTCCAATTCGACGCTGACTGCGGGCTGTGAGATCTACGGCACGGTCAGAAACAGTGTCCTGGGCGCGGGCGTTCGCGTTGAGGCGGGCGCTTTGGTCGAAGACAGTGTCCTGATGGAGAACGTCGTGATCGGCGCGGGTGCCACGGTGAAGTATGCCATTCTTGACAGCGGTGTCGAGGTTGGCGCAGGCGCTACGGTCGGTGAGGACCGTGCAACCGCTACCGAGATTGCCGTTGTAGGTGCCGATATTGCGGTTCCCGCAGGCAAGATCATCGAAGCCGGCGCTATGATCTCAAAGCTGTAAGGAGGGTGAGAAAATGACGATTGCAGGATTGATTTTTTCCAATATTCACGATCAAAGTATTCCCGAAATGACCCGTCAGCGCACGATGGCAAGCATTCCCTTCGGATGCCGCTACCGCCTCGTTGACTTTGCGCTGTCCAATATGGTCAATTCCAATATCACCAACGTCGGTATCATCACGCACTATAACTATCGCTCCCTGCTCGATCATATCGGAACGGGTAAGGACTGGGATCTGGCACGCCGCTCGGGCGGAATCAAGCTTTTGCCGCCTTACGTGACCGCTTACGAGAATAACGTTGCGGGTAAGCTTTACGAGAGCCGTCTGGAGGCGATCGTCAGCGCGGGTAACTTTGTCAACCGTTGCAATGCAGACTACATCGTGCTCTCCGACTGCGACGTGATCCTGAACATCGACCTCGGTGCGGTCGTACAGGCGCACGTTGATACGGGTGCTTACGTCACCATCGTGACCAAGCGTCTCAATACGGCAAACCACCGATTTGACGGCAACGTCGGTGTGGTAAAAATGGACGAGGACGGCACCATCCGGGATCTTGCAAGCTATAAGCCGCAGGACGATGCGGGTGAGGTCGACGTCAGCACCAATATTATGGTGATCAGCCGTAAGGATCTGCAGGCGGCGATCGCGGATGCGGTTTCGCACGGCTACAAGAACTTCTGGCACGATATCATTTCCAAGAAGATCGAGGACAAGCGCGTGCGCGCATATCGCTTTGACGGCTGGTATGCGTACGTCTCCTCTCTTGAGAGCTATTTCGCGGTTTCGATGCAGCTGCTTGACGATGAAGCGCGTCACAGCCTCTTCGCACAGCCCAACAGACAGATCTATACCAAGCTCCGCAACTCTACGCCCGTAAAGTACAACGAGGGTGCGGTTGTAAAGAACAGCCTGGTGGCGGACGGCTGCGTGATTGAGGGAACGGTTGAAAATTCCATTCTCTTCCGCGGTGTTCACGTCGGGCGCGGAACGGTTGTGCGCAACTCCATTCTGCTCCAGGACTCCTACGTTGGCGCAAACGTCAGTCTCAACTGTGTTGTAACCGATAAGAACGTCGTAATTAAGGATGACCGCAACCTTTCCGGTCACGAAACGATGCCCTTCTTCATTGAAAAGGGAACGATGGTCTGATTTTGAGTGTTCTGCAAGCCGCGGTATTGCCGCGGCTTGCAGGGGGATCTCCCCCGAACCCATTTCCGATTGAGGTGCAATTGAAAATGGGTTTGTGGGAGAGCAGAGCGGAATGCCGCACTGTGATCTCAAATAAAAAAAGAAGGATTGAAAAGAATGAAAAAGATTTTGTTTGTAGGCGCAGAGGCGATGCCTTTTGCAGCAACCGGCGGGCTTGGAGACGTTATGGGCTCTCTTCCCGCAGCACTTGCCGAGTCGGGCGACGTTGACGTACGCGTTGTAATGCCCCTGTATGCGGCAGTGTCGCAGGAGTGGCGCGCGCAGATGAAGCAGGAGGCGGTTTTTTACGTTCGACTTGCTTGGCGTGAGCAGTACTGCGGTGTGTTCAGCCTGCAGAAGTCGGGTGTGACATATTATTTTATTGACAATGAATACTACTTCGGCAGACCGACTCTGTACGGTCACCACGATGACGGCGAGAGATATGCATACTTCTGTATGGCTGTGATGGAGATGCTTGCGCGCTTGGATTACTATCCCGACATTCTGCACGCGCACGATTGGCAGGCGGCACTCTCCGTCGTTTACCTCAACTGCATCTATCGCAACCGTGCGGGCTACGAGGCGATCAAGACTGCGTACACCATCCACAACATCGAGTATCAGGGCAAGTACGATTTTGCGATCCTCGGTGACGTATTCTCGCTCGGTGAAAACGAGCATTCGCTGATGGAGCACGGCGGCTGTATCAACCTGATGAAGGCGGCTGTGGAGTGCGCTGACCGCGTCACCACCGTCAGCCCCCGCTATGCAGAGGAGATCCGTACCGACGAGTTTGCGCACGGCCTTTCCGCTTGTCTCAACAACAATGCGTATAAGCTTTGCGGAATTCTCAACGGCATTGACTACGTATACTATGATCCCAAGAAGGACAAGGCGATTCCCGCAGGCTTCTCGGTTCGCAGTATGGCAGGCAAGGCGCTCTGCAAGAAGGCGCTCCAGCAGGAGACGGGCCTTCCCGAGCGCGAGGACGTTCCGATGCTTTCCATCATCTCCCGTCTGGCCGCTCACAAGGGACTTGATATTGTCGAGGGAGCGATCGGACGCCTGGTTGAGGAGAACGATATTCAGCTTGTGATCCTCGGCAAGGGTGAAGCACGCTACGAGAGCTTCTTTACCGAGCTGCAAGCACGCTTCCCCGACAAGGTTCGCGCGCTCATCACCTATGACCGCGATCTTTCCAAGCGTATTTACGCCGCGACCGACATCTTCCTGATGCCCTCCAAGAGCGAGCCCTGCGGACTGTCGCAGATGATCGCTTCCCGCTACGGCGCGATTCCCGTCGTGCGCGAGACGGGCGGACTTTACGATTCCATCAAGCCCTTCTGGATGGATAAGAAGACCATGCGCGGAAACGGCTTTACCTTTGCGGATTATTCTGCGGACGTTCTCAAGCGCGTTACCGAATCCGCAATCGCGCTCTACCGCGATCCCGTGCTTTGCAAGAAGCTCGTCAGCAAGATCATGAGAACCGATTTCTCCTGGAAGGCATCCGCAACGCAGTACATCGCTCTTTACGAGGGAATGCTTTCTTAAAAACCAACAGATACCAGTAAACCTATCACGGAGGCAACAACCAATGAATTATCAACCCAACAGTACGGAAGTCAAGCAGCTTTTGGAGGGCGTTCTGCAACGCCACTTCGGCTGCTCTGCAAAGGAGGCATCCCGCGAGCAAATGTACAAGGCGGCTGCCATTACGGTCAAAAATATTCTGAGCGATAAGCGCTCCGCATACAAGCAAAAGGTCAATGCGGCGGGCGCAAAGCGCGTATACTATATGTGCATGGAGTTCCTGCTCGGCCGTTCTCTCAAGACCAATCTCTGCAACCTCGGTCTGGATAAGGCGTATGAGAAGGCGCTCAAGAAGCTTGGATTTGATCTGAACGATCTTTATGAGTGCGAGCCCGATGCAGGTCTTGGCAACGGCGGTCTCGGCCGTCTTGCGGCTTGCTTTGTCGATTCGCTCGCATCTCTCGACTATCCCGCAACGGGATTTTCGATCTGCTATGAGTACGGTCTGTTCAAGCAGATGATCGTGGACGGTATGCAGGTAGAGCTTCCCGACGTTTGGCTTCCCGGCGGAGAGGTCTGGCTCGTGCCGCGCTCGGACCGCGTTTACAAGGTACGCTTCGGCGGTAAGATCCGCGAGGAGTGGAGAGCGGACGGACATTGCGAGATCCACTATGAAAACTGTGAGGAGGTTGAGGCTGTTCCTTACGATATGATGATCTCGGGCGCGGACAGCTCGGCGGTTAGCCAGCTTCGTCTGTGGCGTGCGAGAAGCATCCAGAACTTCAATATGGGTCTGTTCTCTCAGGGACAGTACACCCGTGCGCTTGAGGAGAGCAACAATGCGGAGATCATCTCCAAGGTGCTCTATCCCTCGGATAATCACACGGAGGGCAAGCTGCTTCGTCTGACACAGCAGTATTTCCTGGTTTCCGCATCGGTGCAGAGCATCATCCGCGACCATATGGCGGTTTACGGAACGCTCGACAATCTTCCCGATAAGGTTGCCATCCATATTAACGATACGCACCCCGCGCTTTGCGTGCCCGAATTGATGCGTATCCTCATCGACGACTATTTCTTCTCCTGGGAAAAGGCTTGGGACATTGTTACCCGCACTGTTTCCTACACCAATCATACGGTTATGCCCGAGGCGCTTGAGACCTGGAACGAGGATCTCTTCGGCCTCAAGCTGCCGCGTATCCATATGATCGTGCGCGAGATCAACGAGCGCTTCTGCCGCGAGGCGTGGGAGGCGTTCCCCGGGAACTGGGATATTATTTCCAAGCTCAGCATCCTCGGTCACGGTCAGGTGCGTATGGCAAACCTTTCGGTCGTTGCCTCTCATTCGATCAACGGTGTGTCTCAATTGCACTCCAACATCCTCAAGGAGAATACCTTTAAGAACTTCTACAAGATGTACCCCGATCGCTTTGACAACGTAACAAACGGAATTGCCCATCGCCGTTGGCTCTGCTATTCCAACCCCAAGCTTGCTTCGCTGATCGATGCGTGTATCGGTACCGATTACCGTCACGATCCCGAAAAGCTTGCGGAATTTGCAAAATTTGCGGATGACAAGACCGTGCGTGAGCAGCTGCGTGCCATCAAGCACGAAAACAAGGTGCGCTTCTCCGATCTGATGTACAAAAAGACGGGCAAGCTGATCGATACGCATTCGGTTTACGACGTGCAGATCAAGAGATTGCACGAATACAAGCGCCAGCTTCTCAACGCGCTTAACATCATCGGTCTCTATCTGGATCTCAAGGAAAATCCCGATCTCGATATGCAGCCGCAGACCTTCATTTTCGGTGCGAAGGCGGCTCCCGGCTATGATATGGCAAAGCGCATCATCAAGCTCCTTTGCATGATCAGCAAGGATATTGATCAGAATCCCCGTATCCGCGAAAAGCTCAACGTTGTGTTCCTCGAGGACTACAACGTCAGCCTTGCCGAGGCACTCGTTCCCTCTGCGGAGATCAGCGAGCAGATCTCGCTTGCGGGTAAGGAGGCGAGCGGAACGGGCTGTATGAAGCTGATGATCAACGGCGCGCTCACCATCGGAACGTTGGACGGTGCAAACGTGGAGATGCAGGCGGCTACCGGGGCGGAGAATATGTTCATCTTCGGTCTGACCGCACAGGAGGTGGAGCAGCTCTGGATGAGCGGCTACCGCGCTGCAAGCTTCTATACCGCAAACGAAAAGCTGGCACGCATTGTCAACCAGCTCACCGTTGGCTTTGCGGGTGAATCCTTTGCCGATATTGCCGCATACCTGCTCAACGGCTACGGCGTTGCCGATCCCTATATGTGTATGGCGGATTTCGAATCCTACCGCACCACGCACGAGCGTATGATCTCCACCTACCAAAACGACAAGGACGAGTGGCTCCGCATGTCGCTGATCAACATTGCGGCGGCTGGTCACTTTGCGGCTGACCGCAGTATTGAGGAATACGCGCAGCGTATCTGGAACCTCAAGAAGGTCAAATAATCTGCAAATCTTCAGCTCCCGTCGGGAGCGCGGGGGAGAGGGCGCATCGGAAGATGCCCCCTCCCTCAAAAATGATACCGAAAAACCATCCGAAAGGTACTACCAAATGTTAGCAAAGAACCGTGCGCGACTTGAGGTCGGGCAGACAGTACGGATAGAGAAAATCAGACGCGGCGAGGACGTGACTCGGCGCGGCGCTTTTGCGTTTGGAGATCGGATCTCCCTGCGCGTAACCGTGCCGCGGAGATTGGGGTGCGCCGCCGTTGTGATGCGCTACGCGCCAGATGGGGAAGAGGATCGCGACCTTGCGCTTGCCTTTTGCGAGCGGATCGGCTCCGACGATCTTTACGTTGCGGAGCTGGATACGAAAACGCTGTGCAAGGATGCGCACGGCGGTCTCTTTTACTATGAGCTTCTCTTCCTGCGCGGGATGGACACGCTTTTCACCGATACGCAAAACAACGTTGATTTCACGCTTTCCGAGCAATCGGCAAATCGCTTCCGTTTGTTTGTCTACGAAAAGGAGTTTCACACTCCGCAATGGTTCCGTGGCGGCACGATGTACCATATATTTGTCGATCGCTTCTGCCGCGGAGAGGGAGAGGCACGCTTGCGCGAGGATGCCGTGCTGGATCCCGATTGGGAAAACGGAATTCCGCAGTTTGCAAAAAATCCCGGGGATCCGCTCAAAAACAACGTCTTTTTTGGCGGAAATCTTTGGGGCGTGATCGAAAAGCTTGATTATCTGCAGTCGCTCGGCGTCAATATTCTCTATCTTTCTCCCATTTTTGAGGCGGCGTCCAACCATCGCTACGATACGGGAAATTATGAGGTCGTGGACGGGCTGCTCGGCGGAGATCGGGCGTTTGACGAATTGGTTCGTGAGGCGCACGCGCGCGGAATGAGGATCGTTCTTGACGGTGTTTTTAACCATACGGGCGACGATAGCCTTTACTTTAACCGCCGCGGAAATTACGGTACCGTCGGTGCATATCAGTCGCTTGATTCGCGCTACGCGGAGTGGTATGATTTTGAGCAGTTCCCGGATCGCTATGCCGCGTGGTGGGGAATTGAGATCCTGCCGCGTTTGCATCAGGACCGTGCGGTCTGCCGCGATTATTTTACGGGCGCGGAGGGCATTGTTGCACGCTGGCTTTCGCGCGGTGCGGACGGATGGCGACTCGACGTCGCCGATGAGCTTTGCGATGCGTTTCTCGACGAGCTTCGTCAGACCACCAAGGAGGTCACGGAGGGAGAGGGCGTCATCATCGGAGAGGTATGGGAGAACGCGGTTGACAAGATCTCCTACGGCTCCAGACGTCGCTATTTCGGAGGCAGACAGCTCGACAGCGTGATGAACTACCCTGTTCGGAACGCGATTCTGGCACTCGTTGCCGATCGGGATGCAGAGACCTTTTATAACGTTCTGACCGATCTTTATTCGGCGTATCCGCCCGAGGTCTGCAACGTCCTGATGAATCTTTTGGGAACGCACGATACCGAACGGATCCTGACGCTTCTCGGAGATCCCACGCGCGGAGACGGGCTGACGAATGCGAGAAAGTCCAAAAAACGGCTCACACCAAAGCAGCGTGCAAGAGCGCTGAATCTTTTGCGTGTGGCATCGGTGCTTCAGTATACCGTGTTCGGCGTTCCGTCGCTTTACTACGGGGACGAGGCGGGGCTTGAGGGATATGGAGATCCCTTCTGCCGCAAGCCTTACCCGTGGGGCAGAGAGGACGCGGCGCTTCTGGAGCATTACAGAATGCTCGGCGCACTTCGCAGCCGACACGAGGCACTGCGGGACGGCGAGTTCCGATTCCTCTATCACGATGCGGAATGCGTGGTCTACGAGCGCAAGCGTGCGGGCGACCGCGTTGTGGTTGCCGTGAATATGGGACGTGCCGCGAAACGCCTTGCGTGCGTATCCAAGCCGATCCCCCCCGCATCGTTTTTAATTGAGGAATAGTTTAAATTTTTAAGGCTTCTTCGTGATCGGAGAAGCCTTAAAAAATTACAAAAATGAAACGAAAAATATCATTGTCAACGCTTGTTTTGAAACGTTTTTTGCTGTTTTTGATTTGATTTTTGGTAAAATTTGTAGAAATGACCAAATTCGACTTTTCCACAAAATTTGCTTTTTATAAAAAGAAAAATTGTGGAAAACTCTGTGGAAAGTGTGAAAAACTTAAGTTTACCCCCGTTTTTCTGCCTTTTTAGCCCTTTTTGGGGGATTTTCGCTGTGGAAAACTCCTGTGGAAAAGTGGAAAAATTAAAAAAATCAAAATCTCTGTTTTGCACAAAGCCGACGAAAAAGAGCGATTTTGTACAATATGTTAAAAAAATATCAAAACAAGTGAGAATTTTTGAGAATCTCTTGACATATGCAAAGAAAAGGCATATAATATATGGTAATCTTTCCTTTTTTATAAATAAGAAACAGGAGAGAAAAGTTACACAAATCCGGAGGATTTACTTATGAACAGAGTTTTCAACTTTTCGGCTGGCCCTTCCATGCTTCCGCTCCCCGTACTTGAAAAAGCAGCGTCCGAGCTGGTAAGTTATGGTGAGTCCGGTATGTCCGTTATGGAGATGTCACACCGATCTCCGGACTACCAGGCAATCATCGACGAGGCAGAGGCAATGCTTCGCCGTCTGATGAACATTCCCGACAATTACAAGGTGCTCTTCCTGCAGGGCGGTGCTTCCACGCAGTTCGCAGCAGTTCCGCTCAACCTGATCAACAAGACCGGCAAGGCAGACTACGTTGTTTCCGGTCAGTTCTCGGGCAAGGCTTACAAGGAAGCGCTCAAGATGGGCTACGACGTCAAGTGCATCGCAACCACCAAGGATGACAACTTCGATCACATTCCGCAGGTCACCCGCGATATGATCCGTCCCGATGCATCCTACGTACACATTTGCTTTAACAACACCATCTACGGAACCAAGTATTCCTACATTCCCGATACGGGTGATATTCCGCTGGTTGCGGATATGTCCTCCTGCATCATTTCCGAGCCTGTTGACGTTTCCCGCTTCGGTGTGATCTACGCAGGCGCGCAGAAGAATATGGCTCCCGCAGGTCTGACGCTTGTCATCGTTCGTGAGGATCTTCTCGAGTACGCAGATGAAAAGATGCCCACGATGCTTGAGTGGAAGACCATGGCAGAGAACGGCTCGATGTACAACACGCCTCCTTGCTACACCATCTACGTGGCAAAGCTGGTTTACGAGTGGATCCTCGGTCTCGGCGGCTTGGACGTTATGAAGGAAATGAACGTCAAGAAGGCTGCTCTTCTCTACGATTATCTCGACTCCCAGGATTACTATATCGCTCCCGTCAAGAAGGACAGCCGTTCTATGATGAACGTAACCTTTGTAACGGGCGACGCCGATCTCGACAAGAAGTTTGCTTCCGAGGCAGGCAAAGCAGGACTCAAGAACCTCAAGGGACACCGTTCCGTTGGCGGTATGAGAGCTTCCATTTACAACGCAATGCCCTACGAGGGTGTTGAGGCACTGGTCGCATTCATGAAGAAGTTTGCGGCAGAAAATCCCAAAAAGTAAGATAAAGAGGAATTTGTTATGAATATTCAACTTCTCAATAAGATCGCCGCAGTTGGAATCAAGGAGCTGGGCGATGGCTATAACGTAGGCGAGACCGTTGCTAATCCCGACGGTATTATGGTACGTTCCGCAAAGATGCACGAGATGGAATTCGGCAAGGAGCTTCTTGCGATTGCACGTGCAGGCGCGGGTGTTAACAACATTCCGATCGACCGTTGCAGCGCAGAGGGCATTGTTGTTTTCAACACTCCCGGCGCAAATGCAAACGGCGTAAAGGAGCTTGCGATCTGCGCGCTCCTGCTCGCTGCCCGTGACGTTGTTGGCGGCATTAAGTGGGCAAACGGACTCACCGAGGACGTTGCGGCACAGGTCGAAAAGGGCAAGTCCAAGTTCGGCGGAACCGAGCTTGCGGGCAAGACGCTTGGCGTAATCGGTCTGGGCGCGATCGGCGGTCTGATCGCAAACGCTGCCGTTCACCTCGGCATGAAGGTAATCGGCTGTGACCCCTTCCTTTCGGTTGAGGGTGCATGGAACCTTGACAATCACGTAACCCGTGCGGCTACCTATGATGAGATCTACGAAAAGGCAGATTACATCACCCTGCACGTTCCTTCCACGAAGGATACCAAGAATATGATCTGCACCGTCAGCATCGCAAAGATGAAGCCCGGTGTGAAGCTCATCAATCTTGCACGTGCCGATCTGGTCAATGCGGCAGATCTCAAGGTCGCTCTTGCAGACGGCAAGATCTCTACCTACGTTACCGACTTCCCGACCGAAGAGGTGATCAACGTTGATCACGTCGTTGCAATTCCTCACCTGGGTGCTTCCACCGAGGAGTCCGAGGACAACTGTGCGGTTATGGCAGCTCGCGAGCTTGACGATTACCTCAAGAACGGTAACATCAAGAACAGCGTAAACTTCCCCATGGTTGCAATGCCCCGCACCGGTGCGGCTCGTCTCTGCGTGCTTCACGCAAACGTTCCCGCAGTTCTGACGCAGATCACCGCGGCACTCTCCGATGAGGGAATCAATATCGAGAATATGACCAATAAGTCCAAGGGCGACAACGCATATACGATGATCGATCTTGGTGCAGCTCCCTCCGATGCGGCTAAGGCGCGCATTGCAGAGATCAACGGTGTCGTTCGCGTCCGTGTGATCTAAGGGATTGCGAGGAGAATGATCTTGGAGAGGGAGGGGACTTCTTAAGGAGAAGCCCCCTCCCTCTCCATACCTCTCCCACCCCAAGACCTTTTACCAAACAAAACGGAAGAACCGCACCGAAAGGTGCGGTTCTTCCGTTTTTTATTGACCTTATTTTGTCATTTTTTCCTGCTTGATCTTTTTGTCGATGACGTGGCGGGAGGCAAGCTCACGGTGAATATCCTCGAGCGAGATTCCCATCTCGATCATCATAACCATAACGTGGTAGGCGAGATCGGCGACCTCATAGATCGTTTCCTTTTTGTCGTTTGCCTTGCCTGCGATGATGACCTCGGTGCATTCCTCGCCAACCTTTTTCAGGATCTTATCGATACCCTTTTCAAAGAGGTAGGTGGTATAGGAGCCTTCCTTCTTTTCGGTCTTTCTGCCCTCGATGAGCGCCATCAGCGCCTCGAGCGAGAATTCGTGTCTTTCCTCGCTCTCCGCAACCGTATGCGTAAAGCAGGACTTGGTGCCTGTATGGCAAGCGGGGCCGTCTGCCTCTACCAGAACGACGAGGGCGTCATTGTCACAGTCTGCGGTGACGGAAACGACGTGCTGATAGTTTCCGCTGGTCTCGCCCTTGAGCCAAAGCTCTTGACGGGAGCGACTCCAGAAGCAGGTCAGCTCCTTTTCGAGTGTGATCTGCAGGCTCTCGCGGTTCATATAAGCGAGGGTGAGCACCTGCTTGGAAATGGCATCGACGACGATAGCGGGGATGAGGCCCTTTTCGTCGAATTTCAGCTCATCAAGATTGATATTTGCGATCATAGCTATATTCTCCGAATTCAATAAAATTAAAGTCTGACGGGGATTCCGTTCTGACGAAGCGATTCCTTGAGATCCTTGATCTCAACCTCGCGGAAATGGAAGATGGAAGCGGCAAGACCTGCATCCACCTTGGGCAGGGCTTGGAAGAGCGTTTTGAAGTGGTCGATGCATCCCGCGCCGCCCGAGGCGATGACGGGGACCGAGACGGCATTGCAGACCGCATCCAGCATTTCCAGATCAAAGCCGCGCTTGACACCGTCGGTATCGATGGAATTGACGACGATCTCACCTGCACCCGCGTCAACGCCGCGACGGATCCATTCGATCGCCTCCATACCCGTGTTTTCTCTTCCGCCCTTTGCAAAGACGCGGAAGCTGCCGTCCACGCGCGCAACGTCGACGGAAAGGACCACACATTGGTCGCCATAGCGCTTTGCCGCCTCTCCGATCAGGGAAGGGTTGCGGATCGCGCCCGAATTGACGCTGACCTTGTCCGCACCGCATTTGAGTACGCGGTCGAAGTCCTCGACGGTGTTGATGCCGCCGCCGACGGTGAGCGGAATGAACACCGTGCGTGCGACCTCACACAAAATGTCGGTAAAGAGCTGACGTCCCTCGGCGGAGGCGGTGATGTCGTAAAAGACCAACTCGTCCGCACCGTGGTCGCTGTAATATTTTGCAAGCTCGACGGGGGAGGATACGTCCGAGAGCCCTGCGAAATTAACTCCCTTGACAACGCGTCCGTTTTTGACGTCGAGACAGGGAATAATGCGTTTGGTAATCATACGTGTGCCACCTCGATTGCTTCCGACAGCGAGATCGCGCCGGTGTAGTATGCTTTGCCGATGATCGCGCCGTAAACGCCGAGAGCGGTCAGGTGCGCGACGTCATCGATGCTCGAAACACCGCCCGATGCGACGATGTCGAGCTTGAATTGCTCGGAAAGGGAACGGTAAAGCGCGCGATTGGTGCCCTGCATCGCACCGTCCTTGGAAATGTCGGTGCAGATGACCGTGCGGACGCCGATGGATTCCAGCTTGCGGCAGAAGTCAAACGCATCAAGCGCGGAGGTTTCGGTCCAGCCCTTGATCGCGACCTTTCCGTCCTTGATGTCGACGCCGACGGCAACGCGCTCGCCGTACTCTGCGATCGCCTGACGGAGGAATTCCTCATCGTTGACGGCGGCAGTGCCGAGGATGACGCGGTCGATCCCGGCTTCCAGATAGGCTCGGACAACCTCCATTGTGCGGATGCCGCCGCCCACCTCGGTAAAGAGGCCGGTTTCTTTCTTGATGGAGCGGATGATCTCAAGGTTCGGAGTGGTTCCGAGCTTTGCGCCCTCGAGATCGACCAGATGCAGGCAGGTTGCGCCTGCGGCGACGAAATCGCGCGCTACGGAAAGGGGATTTTCATTGTAGACGGTCATTTGTGCGTAATCTCCCTTGAAGAGTCGCACTGCTTTGCCGTCGTAGAGATCGATTGCGGGGAAGATCAGCATACCGTGTCCTCCATTTCGCAGAAGGCGCGCAGGATCGAAAGTCCCACGTTTCCGCTTTTTTCGGGGTGGAATTGGCAACCGAATACGTTACCCTTTGCAACGGCGGCGGTCAGCTCGGCGCCGTATTCTGCGGATGCGAGCAAGGCATCGTCGCAGTCTGCGGCATAGAAGGAATGGACGAAATAAACGCAATCGCCCTCCTTGACGTATTTCAGGAGAGGGCTTTGACGGCGGATGTGAAGCGGATTCCAACCGATGTGGGGGATCTTGAGATCCTTGGGGATCACGTCCGCGATCGGACGGATGACGCCGGGAATGAGCGACAGTCCTTCGTGCTCGCCGTACTCAAAGCTTTTTTCAAAGAGGAGCTGCATACCGAGGCAGATGCCCATCAGGGGCTTGCCGCGCTTTGCTTCCTCGACAACGACCTCTCCAAGTCCGCTCTCGCGCAGCTTGGCCGCGGCATCGCCGAATGCACCGACACCGGGGAGAATGATCTTCTCTGCGGAGCGAATGACGGCGGGATCTGCGGTCACGACCGCATCCGCGCCGACTGCGGCAAAGGAGGAGCAGAGGGAAAAGAGGTTTCCGACGCCGTAATCAACAATGGCGATCATCAAAGAACTCCTTTCGTGGAGGGAAGCTCGTCCTTGGCATCGGCGTCAATGGCAACTGCGGCACGGAGCGCACGGGCAACCGCCTTGAAGGTTCCCTCGATGATGTGGTGCGAGTTTTCTCCCGCAAGCTGACGGATGTGGAGCGTGCAAGCCGCCTGGCGCGTGAATGCAAGCCAGAATTCCTTGACCAGCTCGGTATCAAAGGTTCCAACCTTTTCGGTGGGGATCTCAAGCGCGTAGCCGAGATAAGCTCTGCCGGAAAGGTCGACAGAGGCGAGGATGAGCGTTTCATCCATCGGGAGGATCATCGATCCGTAGCGAGAGATGCCGAGCTTGCTTCCGAGAGCTGCGGCAAACGCATTGCCGAGGCAAATGCCGATGTCCTCTGCGCTATGGTGGTCGTCTACCTCTACGTCACCCTCGCAGGTGAGGGTAAGATCAAAGCGACCGTGCTTTGCAAAAAGCGTGAGCATATGGTCGAGAAAACCAACGCCTGTTTGAATCTCGGAATTGCCCTTGCCGTCAAGCTCGAGCGTAAGGCTGATCTTTGTCTCCTTTGTGGAGCGGGTTACGGTAGCGTTTCTCATAATTTTTCCTCCAGAATCGTACGAATGGTTTGAATCAGCGTCTCCATCTGCTCGCGAGAGCCGACGGTGATGCGGTTGTATTCGGAAATACGGGGCTTTTCAAAATGACGGACGAGAATGCCGCGTGCGCGAAGCTCTTTGTAAAGCGTCAAGCCGCTGATGGCGGGATGCTTTGCAAACAGGAAGTTTGCGCGGGAATCGGTCATCTCAAAGCCAAGCTCCTTGAGGGCTGCTGCGGCAAAGGCGCGGTTTTCGATGATGGCGCGGCAATTTTTTGCGGTATAGTCTGCATCCTGCAACGTACCGACACCTGCCGCCATCGTCATAGAGTTCACGTTGTAGGGGTTGGTGGAATACTTGACGGTGTTGAGATCTGCGATCAACTCGCGGCAGGCAATTCCGTAGCCCAGACGTGCCCCTGCCATAGAGCGGGACTTGGAAAAGGTTTGCGTGACGAGCAGATTCGGATATTTTCCAATGAGGGAAACCGCGCTTTCCGCGCCGAAATCAACGTAAGCCTCATCCACGACCACCACACGGTCGGGATCGCTTTGGAGCAGACGCTCGATCTCGGAGAGGGGGAGCGCGATGCCTGTGGGGGCATTGGGGTTGGCGATAAAGACCGTGCCCTTTCGTCCGACGTAATCGTCGATCGAGATCGAAAAATCCTCGCGCAGGGGGATCCTTTCGTAGGGGACGTTGTTCAGCTCCGCAAAGACCGAGTAGAATCCGTAGGTGATATCGGCGAAGAGCGCGGGATGCTCGTCATCGCAGAACGCCATAAAAGCGAAGTTGAGGATCTCGTCCGAGCCGTTTGTGGGCAGGACCTCGTCACACGCTACGCCATAGGTATCGGCAAGCGCGCGGACGAGCGGTGCGAGAGTGGGGTCGGAGTAGAGCTGCAGGTTGCGGCTTGCCTCCTCTGCCATTTCGATTGCCCTCGGGGAGGGCGGGAAGGGAGATTCGTTGGTGTTGAGCTTGACGTACTTGCGCTCCTTAGGCTGTTCGCCCGGGGTATAAGGCTCGAGGGAGCGATATTTTTTGCTGAAAAATTGACTCATATGCTTGTTCCTTTTCTTCGGAAACGCGATTATTTCTTTCTGACGGTGGCGCTCTTGGCGTGTGCGGTCAGACCTTCCTTGGTTGCAAAGAAGGCTACGTCATCCGCGACGCGGGAAAGCGCCTTCTCGGTGTAGTAGGTATACTGTGTTTTCTTGACGAAATCATCGACCGAAAGAGGGGAGGAGAAGCGTGCGCTTCCGCCCGTGGGCAGGGTGTGGTTGGGGCCTGCAAAGTAGTCGCCGAGCGCTTCGGGACAGTTGCGACCCATAAAGATGGAGCCTGCGTGACGGATGCTGTCCAGATAGTCGAAGGGATTGTCCACGCAAAGCTCAAGATGCTCGGGCGCGATCTCGTTTGCGATCTCGATTGCCGCCTCCAGATTGGGTGCGACGATGATCTTGCCGTTGTTGTCGATCGATACGCGCGCGATCTCCGCACGCTCCAGGAGCGGGATCTGACGCTCCAGCTCTGCGCTGACAGCCTCTGCGAGGGAGGCACTTTCGGTTACCAGAACCGCGCTTGCGAGCTTATCGTGCTCTGCCTGTGAGAGGAGGTCTGCCGCAACGTGCGCGGGGTTGCTTTTTCCGTCCGCGACCACGAGGATCTCGCTCGGACCTGCGATCATATCGATGGAAACTACGCCGAAGACCTGCTTCTTTGCCTCGGCGACAAAGGCGTTTCCGGGACCTACGATCTTATCGACCTTCGGGATGCTCTCGGTGCCGTATGCGAGCGCGGCAACCGCCTGCGCACCGCCTACCTTGAAGATGCGGTCCACACCCGCGATCTTTGCGGCGGCAAGGATGACGGGATTGACGCGTCCGTCCTTACCGGGAGGCGTTACCATAACCACCTCGCGGCAGCCTGCGATCTTGGCGGGGATGGAGTCCATCAGCACGGTGGAGGGATATGCCGCAGTTCCACCGGGGACGTAGAGTCCTGCACGGTCAACGGGAATGACCTTTTGTCCAATGACGATTCCGTCCTCATTGTTGATGATAAAGCTGTTACGTACCTGCTTTTCGTGGAACGCGCGAATGTTTTTTGCCGCTTTTTCGAGGATCTCGATAAACTTCGGCTCGACTTGAGTCATTGCCTCGTCGATCTCCTCCTTGGTAACGGCAAGAGAGGAGAGCTTGGCACCGTCGAACTTTTCACAGTAGGCGTAGAGTGCGCGGTCACCGTCGCGACGAACGGTTGCAATAATATCCGTAACGATCGCTTCTACGTTGACGGTTGGCGTGACGCGTGCAAAAATATCTTCGTTTGCGACCTCGCCGTATTTGAGAATCTGAATCATTTGTTTGCCTCCGCTTGTACCTGCATCCGAATGCTGGACGCGATTTTTTCGATCTGCTCGCTCTTGAATTTGAAGCTTGCCTTGTTTGCGATGAGTCGTGCGCTGATGGGCACTACGGTCTCGATGACCTCAAGATCGTTTTCCTTGAGCGTGGTTCCCGTTTCGACAATATCGACGATGACGTCGGAAAGTCCGAGAATGGGTGCGATCTCGATGGAGCCGTTGAGATGGATGATGTCGATGTCACGTCCCTGTGCGGCATAGTAATTTTTTGCAATGTTGGAGAATTTGGTTGCGACCTTGAGTGTGCGCGAGGGATCGTAACGGAATCCCTTGGGGGCGGCGACCGCCATTCGGCAAACGCCTGTGCAGAGGTCGACAAGCTCGTAGACGTCCGGCTCGTATTCAAGCAGGATATCCTTTCCCGCAACGCCGATGTCTGCCGCGCCGCGCGCGACGTAGATGGCAACGTCGGAGGGCTTGACCCAGAAATAGCGGACGCCGCATTCCTCGTTTTCAAAAATGAGCTTGCGGTTGGTTTCCTTGATGGAGGGGCACTCAAAGCCTGCTTTTTCAAACATCGCGTAAACACGCTCGCCAAGTCTGCCCTTTGGCAGTGCAACGTTAAGCATTGGTTTCAATGGTCTCCACTCCTTTCTCGGTCAATTTCAAAAGTGTTTTGTAACGCAGCTTTTCGGGAACTGCGCGCAATGCCTGCACGCTGATCTCTCCGTTTCGGGTCAGCTCGCGGACGGTTTTGGTCAGGTATGCAAGGGGGACGGTATCCTCATAAAGCAGGACGGTGTCCACGTCATAGTCACGGGGGGTATATTCAAGCTCCTCGAGCAGGTCGAGGTAAAGTGCAAATCCGATGGCACGGGATTTTCTGCCCATACGGCGCATCAGGTTATCGTACTGACCGCCCGAGAGGATGCTCTGCGGAATGCCCTTGATAAAGCCCTTGAATACAATACCGTTGTAGTATCCAAGATCGCCCGTGACGGAAAAGTCGATGCGGATGCGATCGGAGGGGACTGCTGAAAGAATACGGGCAAGCTCGTCAAGCATCGGGATCGCGGCACCGTCGAGCAGATCCTTGAGCGCTGCGAGGACGGATTCGGCATCGCCGTAGCCCGTGACAAGCTTTTTGAGCGGCTCGATCCCGTTCGGGTCGATTCCCTCTGCGCGGCAGATCTCGTCCATACCGTGCAGATTTTTTTCGCTCACGCAACGGAGCAGCTTTGCGCGTCCTTCATCGGAGGCGGGGATCGCATCGAGCACGGCGGTGAGAATTCCGAGGTGGGAAACGTCGAGCACGAAGTCGGGGGAGATCTGAGAGAGACTTTCGCACGCCAGGGAGAGAACCTCTGCGATGCAATAATCGTCTACGCCGCCAATGCATTCAAGTCCCGCCTGCATAATCTCGCGGTAGGAGGCGTGTCCGCCCGAAATGCGGTAGACGTTTTCGTCGTAATAGACCTTTTGTACGGTGTCGGGCGTATCCTTGCTGTTCTTGACGATCGAGAGCGTCACGTCGGGCTTGAGCGCCATCAGCTTGCCGTTGGTATCGGTGAAGGTGATGATATGGTCGGAGACCAGAAAGCTTTTGTTGCGGACGTAGAGATCGTATTCCTCGAACTTGCTCATCTTGAACTGCGCGTAGCCATAGGAGCGATAAAGCTCGCGCAGACCGAGAATTGCGCGTTCATCCTGCTTTAATACGTCTTGTGAGAAGGTCATATCAGTTATCCTCGTTTTCTTTCAGTCTGTCAAGCACGGTGGTGTAGCCTTGACTTCCGTAATTTAGGCACTTGTTGACACGACAGATGGTCGCCGTGCTTGCTCCCGTTGCGCGGGAGACCTCCTGATAGCTCTTTCCCTCGGAGAGCATCTCCGCAACCTCCAGGCGTTGGGAAAGATCCTGCAGCTCTTTGATGGTACAGACGTCATCGAAAAAGCATCGGCATTCGTCCTCTGTTTTCAGTGTCAGGATTGCTTGGAACAGACGGCTTGCCGCACTCGTATGCAAATGGTCCATTTTTTGTACCTACCTTTTTTATAATACTTTGATATTTTAGCACGCTAAAGCGATAAAGTCAATACCTTTTTTATAAAAAAGTAGAAAAAATGAAAAAATATTTTTTTCTATCATAAACTTATCCGTATTTCGCATAAAAATGGTACGGGCAGAGCGTGTTTGCCCAAAATTTTTAAAAATCTGGAGTGAGAAATGATCATAAAATCGGGAGCGGAAGTGGGAGAGAGACGGGGACTGACCTTGGAGCAGGTGCGCGGCTCGCGTGAGCAATACGGCGAAAACGTACTGAAGCGGCAGAAGCGAAGAAGCTTTTTGCGTCAGTTTTGCTCCAATCTCGGAGATCCCGTCATTCGGATTCTGCTTGGCGCACTTGCGGTAAAGCTGATTTTTCTATTCCGTCAGAGTGATCCGATGGAGACTGTGGGTATCGCATTTGCGATCCTTCTTGCCACGGTGATCTCCACGCTTTCGGAGTACGGCTCCGCAAAGGCGTTTGAACGGCTCTCCGAGGACGGCGCGCGCGATCTTTGCCGTGTGCGGCGAGACGGAGTGATCCTGCAGGTGTTGGTGAGAGAAATTGTTGTCGGAGACGTGGTTTTGCTCGATGCAGGCGAGCGGATCCCTGCGGACGGATTTCTG
This sequence comes from Eubacteriales bacterium, assembly GCA_045632205.1. GTDB lineage: Bacteria > Bacillota > Clostridia > Oscillospirales > CAG-272 > UMGS1865. The sequence goes on along the minus strand of JAZQWH010000006.1, from coordinate 782 downwards.
ATCACGGGGGAATTGCGCGTCGATCAATCGGCGATGACGGGTGAGAGTCGGGAGATCGTCAAGCTTCCGCGCGGCAAGCGAGAGAGCGATCCCGCATCCCCCTCTGCGCTCTTTCGCGGATGCACGGTGACGTTCGGGAGCGGGGAGATGGAGATTACGGCGGTGGGAGACGCGACCTTTCTCGGTGCCATCTCCAGAGAAATTCAGATCGAGCAACGGGAAAGTCCGATGCGTCTGCGCCTATCCCGTCTCGCGCGGCAGATCAGCCGACTTGGATATCTTGCGGCGGTGTTGGTCGCATTTGCATATCTCTTTCATGCCTTTGTTCTGGATAGCGGATGGCGGATGGAGGTCGTGCGGTTGAGGCTTGCCGATACGGGGTATCTTCTCTCGGAGCTTTTGCACGCGTTTACGCTTGGGCTTACCGTGTTGGTGGTTGCCGTTCCCGAGGGGCTTCCCATGATGATCGCGGTCGTTCTTTCTTCCAATATTAAAAGGATGGTTCGTGACAAGGTGCTGGTGCGTAAGCCCGTCGGCATTGAGGCGGCAGGGAGCATGAATCTGCTTTTTACCGACAAAACGGGGACGTTGACCGAAGGAAATATGCGCGCGACAGAGTGGATCGGTGCGGATGGGGCATCGCTTCCCATACAGGAGGCGTTGCGCGGACGGGATGAATATGCCGAGCTTCTCGCGCTTTCGCTTCGTTATGCAAGCGGTGCAACGGTGGGGCAGGATGCAAACGGAACGTCGGTTCCGTTGGGCGGAAACGCGACCGACCG
>JAZQWH010000005.1:0-46077 GCA_045632205.1 Eubacteriales bacterium | reverse complement strand
GGTCGAAACTCGCCAGTTCGGGCGATTGGTCGAAACTCGCCAGTTCGGGCCATGGGTCGAAACTCGCCAGTTCGGGCGATGGGTCGAAACTCGCCAGTTCGGGCGATGAGTCGCAACTCGCCAGTTCGGGCGATGGGTCGAAACTCGCCAGTTCGGGCGATGGGTCGAAACTCGCCAGTTCGGGCGATGGGTCGCAACTCGAAGCGACCGGGGAGAACTCCGTGATAGCCGCCACCGGACGCGAAAGCAAGGTCAAGGGCGCGCTCGGCTGCTTCATCGCTTGCGCGGAGTGGCGAGAGAATGACAAAGGCGAATGGCATCCGGTCGCGCTAATCTCCGGCAAGGTTGATGGGGAGAAGATCAAAGCCGACACTTGGTACACGGTCAAGAATGGCAAGTTCGTGGAGGTGGCGGAATGATCTACCGGAATGAGTTTCTACAGCGTCGCAAATCGGGCATCGGCGGGTCGGACGTGGCGGCGATCTTGGGTCTGTCTAAGTGGAAATCGGCGTATGAGGTGTGGAAGGATAAGACGAATGACGATCCCGTGGTGGACATCCAAAGCGACGTGTTGTCGCTCGCAAGTTACCTGGAAGAATACACCGCACAGAAGTACGCCGCCGCTACGGGATACAAAGTGCGGCGGCGCAATACGCTGCTCGTCGCGGACGATCATCCGTTTTTGATCGGCAACATCGACCGCGAAATTTTGGGCGATCCGCGCGGGGTCGGCATCTTGGAGTGCAAGGCGGTGTCGCGGTTCTTCTTCAACCGCATCGAACTGTACGGTCTGCCTGACGATTACACGCTCCAAATGCAGCACTATTTCCATTGCGGGAACGGCAAATACCGTTGGGGCGCATTCGCCATTCTGTGCCGTGAAAGTGGGCGGCTGCTCTACTTCGAGGTCGCGCCGGACGCGGCGCTGTACGCCGAAGTCGAACCGAAGTTGGTGGAGTTTTGGGGTCAGGTCGAAACGCGCACCGCTCCGACCGAAAGCATGTTGCCGCCGCTGCCCGACGCGCCGAAGTACGAAGGGAAACTTGAGGACTTCAACGCGGACGCGGCGCTTGCCGCCATGCTCAAGGAATATGACGAAGTTACGGCGATGCAGAAGGACGCTACCGAACTTGCCGATAGCGTGAAAGCGCGGATCGCGGAGCATCTGAACGATCACGAAGCGGTGGAGTGCGGAAGTCGCCGCGTGTTTTACAAATCCTCGCGGCGGTCGAGTTTCGACCAAAAGAAGTTCAAATTGGATCATCCCGAAGATTACTATAAGTACGTCAAGGAAACCGAAACGCAAAAGTCGCTTCGGATTTACACCATCAACAACAACACGGAGGCAAAGTAAAGAATGGGCTACGATGTGAAGCGAAACAACGAGGACGTGGGCGCGCTGGCGAAGAAAACGGCGGGTATAGTTTCCGCTTATCTCACCAAAAATAAATCCGTGCTTTTGCGCAGTCTGCCGCACGGCTTCAACTTCGACCGGATGTGCCGGACGGTCATCAATGCGATCAGCACCACGCCGACGCTTGCCAAGTGCGACGCGGGCAGTCTGTTCCTTTCCACCGTTCGCGGCTTTACCCTCGGCTTGGAGCCGAACGGCGCGCTCGCGGAGGGGTATCTCGTTCCGTTTTGGAACGCCAAGAAGGGGATCAACGAAGCGCAGTTCATGCCGTCGTATCGCGGGCTTATCAACCTCGCGCGGCGGTCGGGCGAGATCGCGGAAATCTACGCAAAGGCGGTCTACCCGAAGGACGTATTCGAGGTCGAGGAAGGTACGGAGCGAAAGATCATCCACAAGCCCGACTATACCGGGGACCGGGGCGATCAGGCGGTCTGCTACTACGCCGTTTTCCGCACCAAAAGCGGGAACATCGACTTCGAGGTGATGTCCAAGCCGGAGATCGACGCAATTCGCAATCGAAGCAAGGCGAGCGGGTCGGGGCCGTGGGTCACGGATTACGATCAAATGGCGCTCAAAACGGTTTTGAAGCGGCTTTTGAAACGCGCGCCGATGAGCATTGAGTTTGCGGACGCGGTGAAAGCGGAGACCGCCGCCGCGATGGGCGAAGAAGCGGATAACAGCGACATCCTCGACATCGAAGGGCTCGAAGTCCCGGACGAAAGCGAGACCCCCGCCGAGGTGCAGAAGGAGGTCAACGCCGACCGCGCCGCCGCGCTCAAGGAGAAGATCGCGGAAAAGAAAGCCGAAACCACTGCCGCCGCTCCCGACAAACTTCGCAGCGAGATCATTGCGGAACTGCTCCACAAGAGCAACGCGCCCGTGACGATGGTGCAGTTCGTCGCCTACTGCCGGGAAACGCTCAAGATCGCGGACATCGACGATATTCCGGCGTGGGGAGCGACCGAGAATAGCAAGTTCATGGAAAGCCCCGAAGCGTATGTTTCCGAGATCGCCAACAAGATCGCGGACAGTTTGATTTAACTCTTGCCTCCACAAGAGAACTCCGGGAGCCGCGCCGGAGGGTAACAAGGGCGGCAACCTTCAAGGGAGGCAATGAGTAATGGCGAAAGACGCTATGGTTTTCCCGTTTCGATGGTTTGACACTTTACGGCAGTTGCCCGACGCCGAGCGCTTGCAGATGCTCGACGCGATCCGCGACTATGCCATGAGTGCCAAAGCGCCGAAATTCACCGGGATAATGGCCGCGCTGTGGAACGAGTTTCAGCAACGTATCGACCATGACCGGGATATTTACAACGCCAAGTGCGAACGCAACCGCGAAAACGGGAAACTTGGAGCAGAGTTCGGAAAGATGGGGGGCAGACCGAAGAAGGACAAAACCCCGAACGCCGCCAAAAAACCACAAAAAACGGCGGATGGGGTTTTGGAAACCCCGAAAACCCCCGATGCAGAAGCGGAAGCGGATGCAGAAGCAGAATATAATGGACACTTACCCTTCGATGCTAACGCATCTTCGGGTAAGTCCCGCGCCGCCGAAAAATCGGACAGCGCGGGCGGCGCTCCGAAGAAAGCGAAAAAAGGCGACAGCGAGATCACGTTCGATTATGACGGAGACCGGAAGATCCACGGGATCACCCCGGAGCAATTGGAACAATGGCGCGGGTATTATGACGGCATCGACCTCGAAATGGAACTCGGCAAGGCTTCGGCGTGGCTGGACGCGAACCGCCGCAAAATCAACATCAAGGCGTTTTTGGTGAACTGGCTGAACAAGGCACAAGATCGCAGCAAGGGGACGGCGCTGCCGCGATACGGCAACCGGGCGGGCGTGGATTACGCCGAGGTGGAACGCAAAGCGGCGGCATTGCGCGCGCAGCAGGGCGACGATCCGCGATATGATGAGGTGAGCGAATGAACATCGACCAATTCAACGGCTACTGGTACTCCGCGTTCGGGTGGAAACTCACCGAGGCGAACGGGGTAAACGAGTGGGCGGCATTCGTTGGTCACGCCAAGAGCAACGACCGCGCAATCCGCGAGACGCTGCGCGACTTTTCGGATGAGTACAACCGCGCGAAGTCGGAAGGCAAGGCGAACTACAAAGACCGAGTGCCGACGCTCGACGAGTTCAAGACGTGCTATTTCACCTCCCTGCCGGAACGCAAGCGGCGGTGGGATGCGGAACAGCGCGGAATGCGGACGGACGGTCGGTGTTTGGTCTGTGGTGGCGGCGGTATCGTGTGGACGCTCGCACCGCAAAAGGATGACGGCGACCGCCGCAAGTGCCCGGAGGACTGGCGGACGGTCGGGCGCGAAGGGCTTTATCCGTTCGCGGAGGCGCGGCATTGTCCATTGTGTTGCGAAGGGGCGTATCACGGCGACCATGATCTGCGGAACAAAGTGCAAAAGAATTGTCTGCCGGAGACGGTGGATAAGAGCGACCCGCGCAATCCGTTCGGCTATCCGGTCGGCGGCGACAAACTGATCCGCGACTATCTCGCGGACAAATACGGCTCCATGATCGCCGGGGGACCCGCTGCGCCGCACCGCCTGACCCCGGAGGAGATCGCCGCCGAGAAACGGCGCATGTTCGAAGAACTCGCGGCGAAGTTCGGCCCGATTGACGAAAGTATGAAAGTTTTTTAGGAGGCAAGGAAAAAATGAGACCATTCCGATTTATTGACCTGTTCTGCGGCGGCGGCGGTTCCATTACGGGCGAAATCGCCGCGCTCAAAGAAGCAGGGATGCAATACGACGGTCGCGGCTTCAATCACTGGGATCTGGCGATCAAAACGCTTCAAGCCAACCACCCGGAAACCACCCCGGACTTCGATCGCGCCTGTGTCGACATCCGCGAAGTCGCCGGACGACCGCAGAGCGTCTTCGACGATGATCCGACGCGGCTGGATCTTCTTTGGGCGTCGCCAAGCTGCACCCACCATTCCAACGCGGCGGGCGGAGTGCCTCGGAGCGAACAGTTGCGCTCACAACCCTGGGACGTGCTGCCGTTCCTGACACTGACCAAATGCCGCCGAATGTTCGTCGAAAACGTCGAGGAGCTGTTGTCATGGGGGCCGGTGCTCGACTGCGACACGACCTACAAAGGGCGGACATACCATGCCGGTCAAGCCGATCCGCGACTGGCGGGAAAGCTCTTCCAAGACTGGATCAAAGCAATCCGGCATTCCGGCTACGTGGCCGACTGGCAGCTCCGTGAAATTCTCGATCAGCATTGGGCTATCCGCGACGAGAAATTCCAAGCGAAGATCGACCGGGAAATCGCCATGCTGGACAGCGGGATCGCGGAGATGTTCAAGACGTTGCCGCCGTTCGTGATCGAGGGGAATGTGGAGTTGTAAGATGGACGTGAATTTGCACAACTGCGATTGCATGGCGTTCATGGCCGACATCCCGGATCAATACTACGATCTGGCGGTCGTCGATCCGCCGTACTATCCCGACGCCCGCACCATCATCGTGCCGGGAGGCGACATTTCCACCACCGGAATCCGGCGGCGCAAATACGACATGCCGCATTGGGAACCGCCGACCGAGGCGTACTTCCGCGAGCTTTTCCGCGTGTCGAAAGCGCAAATCATCTGGGGCATCAATTATTTCCACATCTGCCCCGGCTCCGGGCGCATCGTCTGGGACAAGTGCTGCGACAACGGCACACAGTTCTCCGACTGCGAGATCGCCTACTGCTCGATGATAAAGCGCATCCGCATCTTCCGGTTCATGTGGAACGGTATGCTCCAAGGAAAATCCATGACGGAGTACAACGTCCCGCAGAATTCGAAGCATCTGCGGGAAGAGCGCATCCATCCGACACAGAAGCCGGTGATGCTCTACAAATGGATCTTCCGCGAGTTCGTCAAGGAGGGCGACAAGGTGCTGGACACTCACGGCGGCAGCATGTCCAGCGCCATCGCCGCGTATGACTACGGCGACGGGATTTTCGATTTGTGTGAGATCGACCCCGCTTACTTCGCCGCCGGGAAACAACGCTTCGAGGCTTATTCGAGCCAAGGGAAACTTTTTTGAAAGGAGAAAAAACTATGGACATGATTTTTCGTAAAGCGCTGGCGGTGATGAAATACATCGCCAACGGTGCAACGATGGGGTACGCCTATAAGTGGGGCGACGCGACCAGTTCGGAAGAAGTCAAAAAGTGCTTCGAGAAGATCCGGGCGGACAAAGAGTTTGGAGAAGACTTCTGGCGCAAGGTTTTTGCTCTGTCCGAAGAGGAAAAGTTCGCGCTCGGGTTCCGCAAATTTGAAGAGGGCGATACCGAGATGTGCATTCCGCTGTGGATATGGGAGTGTCTGCCCGACAATATGCTGTTTGACGGCAAGATGAAAAAAGACTTGGACAATGACAGCCGCTTCGGATGCGTCTGGTGGAGGGCATGACAAATGGACTTCCAGCAGATACATGATGTGGCTGACTTCCTGACGAGCAGAAAAGATTTGCTCTGGCGTAACTGGCAGGAGGGAGGCATCCAATACTGGTATGCCGAAAGCGAACTCTATGTCATACGCAAACTGGAAAACGCGGACTATGTGTACGGATTTGTCGAGGCGAGAAGCCCCGCCGAGGCTTGCGGCAAATTTCTCTGTCGCGGCGGGACGTATGGCGCAATCGAATCCAAGTGCGACGAACTCAAGGCAATGCTCTTGGAGAAGAACCGTAAGTACGGCGATTCCGCGCTGAACCCGTGCCGGGTGTTCAGCAAGGCGAACTCCGTGGAGCAGATACTCGTCCGCATCGACGACAAATTGAGCCGCATCCAGAACCGGCAGAACGACGACGATGAAGACGCAGTGATGGACTTGGCGGGATATTTGATCCTGCTGATGATCGCAAAGGAGACGCAGACGAAATGATGTTGATGGATTTTGTAGGTGCGATGTTGCTGACGGCAGTATTGGCATTGGTGCTTGCGACCGCTTTCCTGCTTGTCGCATTTGGTATCAGCCTTTTGAGAGAAAGCCGGAGGGACGGGAAATGATCGACGAATGGCACAAGGGCGCGAAGTATTGGGATCATGCGTGGAACCCGATGATCGGGTGCCGCAAGATCAGCGAGGGGTGCGCGAACTGTTACGCGGCGCGGATGGCGGCGCAGTACCCGGAGTTGCAGAGCGCTGACGGCGGCTTCGAGCCGCATCCGCCGAAGCACCTCAAGATGCCGCCGAAAAGCGGTGTGGTCTTCGTCGGCAACATGACCGACATCATCGGAGAGTGGGTCGATGGCTTGAGCATCCACGAATGGATCTCCGTGCTGTCGCCAACGGCGACCAACCTCGTCCTCACCAAGCGCGCGGGACGGCTCCGGGATTTGCCGGACGATCTGCTGGCATTGGAACACGTCTTTTTCGGGGTTACTGCGGAAAATCAGGAGCGGCTGGCGAGCCGCGCCCCGCAGATCATGAAAACCGGCGCGCGCAAAAAGTGGATCAGTCTGGAACCGCTGCTTGCCCCGGTCAACATCGCGCCTTATCTGCTCACCGAACACCAAAAGCGAGGCTTCGACAATCAGTATGTCGCGCCCCGGTACGACTGGCAATACCGCGACAAATTCGATTGGGTGGTCGTAGGCGCGGAGAGCGGCACCAACCGCCGCCCGTGCAAGCTGGAATGGGTGCGCAACATTGTTTGGCAATGCGGCAAAGCCAATGTTCCGGTCTTCGTGAAGCAGCTCGACATTGACGGAAAACTTGTTAAGGACATTGAAAAATTCCCGGAAGATTTGCAGATACGGCAAGTGCCGTGGAGAGAGAATGACAACGAAAAAGACAACGATCAACGCCGATAATTTCGGATTGTGGGAGGGATGCGATGGAGCATACTACACGCCAAACGGGAAGTGCGCCGTCTGCGGCAAGGGCAAAAGTGACCATGCTGCTGCCGGGGTGCGAGGCGCCAAGCCTGAACCGGCTACTGCGGATGCACTACGGCCAGCGTTGCGCGCTATCAAGGCGCTACCGCAAATTGATGGACGCTTGCGGGTCAAGTTTACGCGAGGCTATCGCGGCATCCCGCTCGACCGTGATAATCTTGTGGGCGGATTCAAGCCGCTCCGGGACGAGATCGCCCGCGTCCTCGGACGGGACGACGCCGAACACCTCGGCATCGAGTGGGAGTACCGGCAGCAGCCGGGCGCGGTCTGCAAAGTGGAAATTTGGAAGGAGGGCGAGTAGATGAGGATCGTTAAACGCTGTACGCTGTGCGGGCGCGTCCACGATGACGACGCATGCCCGGAATGCGGGTACTTGGGTTACGTCGCCGTCAACCCGAAGCCTTACGACCGCGACGGTTCGCGCGGGTCGCTGTTCGCTTCGCCGGACGATTTCGACGATGAGGACGAAGGGCGCGACTTCGGAGTGATGGACAGATTGAACGAGGAAGAAAACGAAAACGAGGGAGAGGGAAAGGAAGAATGAAAGAAAAATTCACGCCGGGAGAATGGCACTCGGAGGTCAAAATGAGCGTCCTTACCATCCGGAATGATGTCGATGTCGAGATCGGCGCGATCTGCCCGCAGGCAGAAGTCCGCGAAACCGATGCGAACGCCCGTCTGATCGCCGCCGCGCCGGAGATGTACGAAGCGTTGGAAGACCTCATGTCAGCGATGGACGATGTGCTGTGCAATGCGGATCGCGTGCCGGATTGCATTGTTTATGTCGCGCAAGAAGCAATGGACGAAGCCAGCGCGGTACTCAAGAAAGCGCGAGGTGAGGAATGAAATATTGCAGTTGGTGTACCTATATGACGAAAGGTGATTGCTATATTTTTCGTAATGTTGGGCAATGTGAGTATGCCGAGTTTGTGAAGAATGGCAGAAAGTGGTTGAAGAAAGCACGGGGAGAGGAATGATTAAAGGCGACAAGGCGCGAAAAGATGTGGTTGCAACATCTTTTTTTACGATTCCTACTGCCTGCTCAAAATGTCCTCATGAAGTTCATTGTGGGACATCAGATTGTAAAAAGTGGATTACAAACTGGCTCAAACAGGGGGTGAAAGATGAATAACGACAAAAAGGTTACTATTGAAATCTCTTACGACGGGGATAACCTGAATCTGCACGTCGAAAACCCTTGCGGAGAAAAGGACAATCCGGCGCTGCTTACCGCGCTCATGATGATTAAACTCTTTCAAGACCATGTGGGGAACTACGATGAATAACGACCGATTCAAGTTCCGCGTGTGGGACAACGACGCTGGGGAATATATCGCCGAAGGGGCGCTGCTCGACGGGCGCACCGGGAAGATTTCCGGAACCGGAAATTACATCATCGAACAATGCACCGGATGCAAGGACAAGAACGGCAAACTGATCTACGAGGGCGACATCGTCGAGTGTTGCTATGGCAAGGGCGAAAAAGACGAAGTTCGATACAAGTATTTTGTGCTGTGGCACAAAGACGAACGCCGTATATTGAAATTCTCCATTTCGGATTATGAATGGCTGAAAAAGGAGTACCCGAACGCAAGCCGCGAAAAGTTGATGTCCGAAACAACATATAGTAGAATCAAAGAGGAATTTGCCGACATCCGCGAGGTCGTCGGCAACATTCACGAACGGGAGGCGGAGAAGTGAGCAGACCGACAAGTTCCATCTGTCCGCGCTGCAAGAAGCGCCCCAAAGCAACGCGCTACGGCTATTGCGACGAATGTCAGCACGCGTACTGGCGCGAACTTCACGCCCGCAGAAAGGCGCGGCTGATGGCGGGCGGCGAAAAGGAGTGTCCCTGCTGCGGCAAAGCGGTTGACCGTCGCGGGATGTACTGCTCCAAGTGCGCCGTGATCACCCGCATCTGCGCAAGAAAATGGTCGAAACGCGCGAAAAGGCGCTCAACCGTAAGCGCGATTTCGATTCGCTCCAGCACGAGGCGCGCAAGATCAACATGCGCTATCTGCGCGGCAGCGGGATCGTCGGGAAACACGTCGAACCGCCGCCGAAACGTGAGATCAGCATAAGCGACTTCATCAGCCGCGAGGGATTCAACATAGGAGCATTGGGGATATGAACGAACAACAATATTATGGAATGCTCAAAGGACTTTACGACAAAGGCGATTATAACGCGATGAGCAAACTTATTGACGAACACGCGAAAAAAAAAGAGAGGACAATTATGACAAAATGGATAGTCGCCGCAGGGTTGCTTTTAGGGTGTTTGATTGCGTTGGGGCTGTTCGGCTGTCCGCGCTACGCCGTATGGCAACAGCGGATGAAAGGGCAGGCGGAACTTGCCCGCGCCGAGCAAAACCGAAAGATCGCCGTGTCCGAAGCCGAAGCGAAGAAGGAAAGCGCCAAGCAACTTGCCGAAGCCGAGATCATACGCGCAAAGGGCGTGGCAGAAAGCAATCGGATCATCGGAGAATCGCTAAAAGGGAACGACGGTTATCTGCGCTATCTGTGGATCAACAGCCTCAACGACAACAAGCAGAACGTTATCTATGTGCCGACCGAAGCCGGGTTGCCGATACTTGAAGCGGGGAAAAGAAAATGAACTGTTGGGAATGTCTGTTTGGTATGGCGGCGATGTTGACGCTGTGTTTTGTGGCATGGTGCGCGAGCAGATAGGGGGGGGTAGGACATGGGAATTTTTTCATTTGATGATGATGCTTATTATATAGAAAATCACGATTTAATGTTATGTGTTTCTCCGAAACACTTGGCAATACCTCAAGTGCAGAATGTCATTAGGGAATTCAAAGATCACAAAAAACTCGTAGCAAACTCACAACACAGTATTGTATTTACAGGAAGATGTGGAAAAATAAAAGATTTTATTGATTTCTGTATAGAAAAAAATATCATGGTTTCTTTTTCCAATATTTTCGATCATAGGTATTGGGTATTGCTTTCATATACGGGAGAAATCCCGGATGGATTAAAAAAAGTAAGAATAGATGAACTTCTTAAATAAAACATCGGGTGTCACATGGAAAATGACAAACCGACGTTGATTTGCGAAAAGTGCCACACCCGGCGCCTGTCCCCGATCTACGACAAAGGTCATCGCTGGTGCAAGAAGTGTCGGAGCGCCGAGTTTGCGCGGCTTTCCGGGGCTGCCCCCGATCAACGCCGGAAACTTCGCGCCGGATATGAATACACCGGGGTCGCCGCATTGTTGAAAGCCGTGGTCGAGGGTGAACCGGGAATGGTGCGCTATGCCACCGCGACCAAAATACGCTTCGACTATACATCCACGCACAAACGGCAGCGTGCGAGGCTGATGGCGCAGGGCAGACTGTTGCAGTACAAGCCCAACTGTCAACCATAATTAATTGTCCAAAAAAAATATTTTGCGGAGGTTGCAACAAACTATGTACAAGGGTTTTTTTGTTGTCAGTTACAGCGCAAACAACAAAGATGTGTACGATTTAAGTTTGCAGAATCATTGTGCATACTGCGCGCGGCATAATTACAAATTGGTGAGCATTAACGAGCCTTACAATCCTTTTATCGACACAGCGCGCGTCCGTAAATTTATCTTGGAGTTTCCGTTCGTTGTAGTTCTCGGGGCTGACATCATCATCCGGCGTTTTTCCATCCCGGTAGAATCGTTTATTGACCGTCCGGGAATCACGATGTGTCATGAATACGGCGGCGGAGTTTTGAACGGCGATTTTATCATCTTTACCGCGACAAGCGAAACTCATTCGGTGTTGGATGCGCTCGATGAACTACAGCCGCGAATAGAAAACGGACAATCGGCGTTGAATGTGCTATACAACCGGAAACTTCCCGGCATCAATGCGCGCGAGTACATGCAAATCGCCGCGCCGCGCATGAATCCTCATATAGATTACAGCGGCGTCGATTTCGACAAGTATTTTTCGATTCACTATCATACGATGGGTCGCCCGCCCACTCCGGCGATAAAAGCCGAAGCAATGAGACAAGACCTGATGCTTGGAAAATGGGCAAAAAAAAGAGGGTAGTGCATTTTCTGCATCACCCACTTGCGTCGGGGCGCTGATTCACCGCGCCGACGCTCGCGGTCGTATCTCCCGCTCCGTATTGCCGCCCGGAGCGGCCCGATTCGCGCATGCGGGTAATGTCAGGCGGTGAGCATGGCTTTATTTTGCGTTTTCCGGGGGGTTGGCGGCGCTGGCGTCTTTTTTGGTATCATCATCCCCTTTTTTGCCAGTCGCTCCCGAAGCGGCGTATTTTTCGATTTCTTCCGTGGTCGCGCCCGCTTTGAGCGCATCCACATAATAGCCGGTGATCTGCCGCCCGATTTTCAACTTGACTTTTCCGGTGGAGTTCGCCCCGGTAGCGTTGTCGCCGCCAGTTCCGGCATTGCCCGAACCCGCGCCCTGCATTTCGAGTTCGGCATTCTCGCGGACACAGGCGGTGAGGATTTTGCCGTAGCGGAACGACACGCCGAAGGCATACGATTCCGGGTTGATCGTCGTTTCAAGCATCACCCCGTCGCCGTAACTCACGGTGTTATGACCGCACCCGGTCAGGCACAGCCCCGCCGCGAGGATCAGCACCGCCTTGCCGACGTTGTAGGTTTTGCGATCCTCAAACTCCTGCTTCTTGCCCTTGTTCCAGTTGGAAACCGGGCGGAAGTAGCCCGTGACGCGGCTGTATACCTCGCACTTTTCGTTGCACTTTTCCATGATTCAATTCTCCTTTTGGTTGATTTGCGTGTCGCTGGACACGGGGCAGACCGACACGCCGTGCATCGCCGCCTCACCGACGAACGCAGACACGGCGCGTTGAGTGTCGTAACTCGGTTCTTCCCACTTGATGCCGCCGTTGCGGATGCGCCCCAAAAGTTCGCCGTTGTAGCGGCTGTAAATTCTCCCGCCCTGTTCGAGGCGGAAACTCGTGTTCTCGTAAAGCACGTCACTCATTTGTACTTTCCTTTCGATTGTTAAGTTTTCCGCGAAATTCTTACATTTCGCGGGGTGATGGTTAAAAACGCTTACTTTTTTGACGAAATACTTATAAAAACCCCGGCAAGGTTGCGCGTGCCTTGCGGTAGAGGCGTAGCCGGGTATGCTCACCCGTGCTTCATCGCGGCGACCGCGACTGCCGCTGCCGCAATGACGGTTGATATTATCCACTTCCACGCATCGGAGTGTCCGCGCTGCCACGTCTCCATAGCGGCCATGCGCGACAGCAAGCCGGGATGACCGTTGCCGTGGAGCGCCGCAAAGTCGCGCTTCAACGCCTCGTGGATTTGCTTTACATCTTCTTCGATGCGCTTGAGTGCTTCGCGCAGTTCGCCGTCCGTCACTTCTTCGCCCTCCACGCCTTATCGCCGCCCAAGCGGAGCAGACGGTGCATCCGGCGGACAACCCATTCCGCGACGTAGCGCAGCGGATTGTACCACGCGTAGTAGTACTCCGCGACCATGTAGCCGTTGGCAAGGAACTCCGCGTCCGCCCGCTGCCGCGCCGCGTCATCGCCGCCGATCTCGTAGCGGATGTCGTGGATGTACGCCACGATCACAAGGTGCGGGCAGACGGTATCGACCATCGACCGCAACCAACTCGGAAACCACTCCGCGCCGATGCCGTTACAGCACCGCGCCGCGCGCTCCACGTCGCGGAGCAGCCACCACCCGGACAGCCCGATCCGCCGCGCGAGATTCCGCGCCTCGTTCACTTCTTCAATCGTCATACAGGCACTCCTCCAACATTTCTTTCTCGGCATCGTTGAGCGTTGCGTATACGGCGGCGAACACCGGGTCGTTTTCCTCGAGGAACGCGGATTGATCGAACTCGTCCCACCATCCATTCGCTTCGAGTGCAGCCTTGTAAGTCGGCCAATTTGCGCCGAGTTTTCGCACGATCTTCAACTTCGAGTACCGCTTGGGCGCGGGCGGCGCCGGAGGCGGAACGTACTCGGTGTACCCTGCTGCGACGAACTGCTCAGGCGAAGGATTGAAGTGCCGCATGCCGTCAATAACGATCCCGCCGCTGTGATAGATGATGCCGTCTTTGATCCACATGGTATTTTCTCCTTATGCTCCGCCGCCGCCCCAACTGGCGGGGATGTCGTTGTAATTTGTCAGGCCGGTGCACCCGGTGAAGGCGCTTGACGTGTTAGTGAAAGTATTTGAGCTGTTCCACAACAGACTTGCCGGAGCCGTTCCGGTGATCTTCGTACATCCGTTGAATATGCGCTCGGCATTGATGCTTCGCGTCCCTGTTGCCCATTCATCCGGGAAGAAGTTGGATATGTCGAACTCCAGTTTTGAATTGGTGTTGAACATTCGAGCGATATTCGTTACCCCCGCGGGGAGTTTCAACGCGGAAGGCAGAGATGTCAGCGCTCCTCCGCCCAACAGCGAGCAGAAATACTGCGCGTATTGCAGATTCGCCGGGAAACGGAATGACGGCGGCAACCCCGAAAGCGAGTTCGAATAATAGAACATGCAGTTGATATTCGTGATGCTGTCGTCAATGGTGAAGTCGTCGTTGAGCGAAGTAATGCCGGTCTGTTGGAACATGTTGGCGAGGTTATATAATGTCACCATCTGCACCTTGCATCCGGGGTCAAGAACGGTCAATCCCAAGTTTGCAACGAACATATTTGTTCCGGTTCTCAGCCACGAGCCGATTTGACGCAAGCGCGTAATTAACCGTGTCGCGCCAGCAGGAAAATAACCAGCTTGTGCGGCGTGTGACAGCCAGTAATCCTGACCGTGGATAATGACTGTGTAAGTTCCCGGTGCGGCGTAGGTATGCACCTGCTCCTGCGCTGCGGTCATGCTGCCCGGGATAGTTGCGACCGCGGTCGTAACCGTTCCGTCCCCCCAATCAATGGTGGTATTCGCCCCGGCAACAAACATCCCGTGCGTCAAGTGGTCTGCGTCGGTCGTAACATCGAACACCGTATCGGTGTCGGCATACTGCGATCGTTTTGCCGCCGCGCCCAAAAGTGCCGAATAAAGTCCCATCCTACACCCCCGGAGCGTATTCCGCCGCGACCACGTTGCCGCCCATGACCGCGGCCAGGTAACTCTTGCCGCCCTCGAAGGTGAAGCCGGAGGGACACACCCCGCAGCTCGCCGGGATCGTAACCGATCCGCCCGAAGCGAGCGTGAACTGCAAGCGATCCTCGGCGGTGGTGTTTGCGACGCTGGCGACGGTCAGGCTCGTCAAGGGCTGGGTGTAGACGAGGCTCGTGCCGCCGGAAAGTACGTCGATCAATGCGCTGGGGTCGTCACTGGTCGAGGTGACGAGTACCAGCGGTACGTTGTTGACAAAAGCGCCGCTTGGAGTAATCAGCAGCGCTTGATTGGTCCCTTCGCCCTGATCGTTGACGTTGACGAGAACGCCGCCCGAAAACGCCATTACGGTCGCAGTCAACCCGCCGCTTTCAAAGTACAACGCCGCGCCGTTGCTCGATGCCACGACCTCCGCTATGCGTCCCGACTGCCCGTTACTTTCCACCAGTGCCGCCCGGTGCAAGCCGGATAGCGTGAGCATGGCACGGTTGCCGTCGCCGACGTCGTTGACGATAAACGCGCTGTCGCTTGCCTGAAATTCGGCGCTCGTGTACCATCCGTTAAGCCCGGAACTACCCGCAAGCAGGGTATATCCGCTGTCGGTAACGGTATAGATCGCGGAGCGCGTGGATGACGATACCGTAAGGTTCAGCGCTCCACCGGAATAGGTCATGGCGGCGATGGATGCTCCCGACGAAGTAATAGCGGTCCATCCGCCCGAACTCGCGAGGAAGCCGCCCGCGCTGATCGCGGAGTTGGTGATGCTCGAAGCGCCGTTGCTCGTGATATATCCGCCCGACGAAACGATGCTTATTACGTCGGCGGGGGTGATGCTGCCGCCAGAGGTTCCCGAAATGTTCCCTTCGGTGACTTGGATATACAAGCGCAACTCCACGCTGCGCGGCTGCACGGTGTTCGCACCGCCGTAAATTCCGCTTACCGCAGCCCCTCGATTGGCGTCAAAAGTCGCGGAATACACCGGATGATCGTTTTCGCTGTCGTAATCGTCGTTATACGCCGTTTTGCTGGTATATCTGAACGCCCCGGTCGCGGAAGGTCCGGGGGTATGCGTAACCTCCGGCAAAGTTCCGGTGATGTTCGGCAATCCGGCGGAATGGATCGTGCCGATCTGCCCGCCCGACGAAAGCGCCTGAATGAATCCGTTGATGATGGGGAGCCGAATGCGGCGCAAATCTTCGCGGATGACAAACGCGCCAACTTGCCCGTTTGCGGCAAGTTCATTTTGGTAAACCGAATCGGTGACGACGCGGATCTTGTTCTGTGCTTTCAACTCAAGCGCGCGGGCAAAGAAGATCGGATAGTCCGCTTCGTTCAACACCTGGCCTTCCAGCGGCAGCGCGCCGAAAGGGGCCTCGCTGCTCAAACTGTAAAACACGTCGAAGCACTTGCGCCCGGTCGCCACAACCGGGGTGACATCCTCCCACGCGGAACCGATTACCGACGGGCTGGTTATGAAGTTGGCGCTGTTGTTTGCCACTATCGACCGCAGTTTGCGGACCACCTTGTTCGCGCTGTCGTAGTAGGTCAGGATCGCGCCCAGCGGATAGCCGCCGATGGCGCTTGCCACGTTGGGATCGTAGGTGTAGAAACCGCCCTGCTCCAAAAAGTATTGCGGGAAGGTGGCGATGTACGCCATGCCGTTCATGTCGAGCCGCGACGGAGGGATGCCGCCGCCCGAAATCGGCAAACTGCACTCGGGCGGGAATCCCTGCTGCAACGTCGCGCCGCCCGAAACGGTTTGGGAAAGCGGCGGGATCGTGTTGCGCGCGCTGGCGAGGTTGGCGAACGGATAGGCGATTGCCGGGGTCGGGGGAAGTGTCGATGCCATTTTGCGAATATCCTTATGTATGTTTTAATTGAATTCGACGAACACGCCATTGTCCAGCGTTTGCAGTTCGCTATCCTTGAAGCCGAGAATTTCATCCGGCGCAACGGTGATGATATTTGCTTTCACTCCGCAGGGCAGCGGCAAAAAATCTTCGCTGAGAAGTACCGCGATTTCCTCGGCGGAAAGGGAAACGTAGCACAGGATGGTAACGGTCATATCGTAGTTGTCGCGGCAGAAGATCGGTCGCCCTTCGAACACCGTGCGCAGATAGTTGTTGAGTTCCGGGATCGTGCCGTGGCTCCCGAAGTTGAAGAAGCGCGCTTTCAGCATGCGGCGGTAGATTTCGACCGAAATCTGCTTTTCGACGCCGCCCTCGACGTAAGTTCCGCGCTGAACTCCGAGCAGCGCCCCCCACAGATAAAGTCCCTGCTCGGTAGCGGTATTGATGTCGTGGAAGTCGCGCAGCCAGTTTTCCCAAAGTTTGCCGATGGAGTTGGCGCAAAACTCCGTTTCCGCCGTCAAAATGGCGTTGAGTTTTTCCGCATCCTCGTACTGCCACAAAAACACCCGCGACATGTCCGGCGCGAAGTCGATGTTGCCGATCATGGTTCCCGCCATAGCGCGCCGCCTCAACTGTTGTTCACTGTTACGTTGATATTTTCGAGCGTCACGATTTCCGCGCCCGTCGCGGATATCGGAGAAGCGGCGGGAACTCCGCCCGTCGCGCAGATCAGAATCTCCTGCACGATGATTTCCGGGATCACGTCGGATATCGCCGCGCCGATCTCATAGGTGTAGACCGTGCCGCCGATGCGCGGACGGTCAACTTTTGCGACATCTCCCGCCGCCCATGCCGTCAGAGCATCTTCTATCGCGGAAACAAGTTCCGTTTCGTCTCCGGGATAGGTGTTTTTGAGAACTTGGATTTCCACGTCTATCGGCACGGCGGAGGGACGGTTGAAGATCACGGGGTAGGTCATGGAGAACGCGCCCGACTGATCGGTGATGTTCACGGTCGTGCTTTGCCCCGGAATCTCGGTATAGCCGCATCCCGCCGAACGGGTGTTGAAAAGCGCGTCCGCGATCTCGTCGTCCGCGCCGCCCGAAATGACAAGAATGATGCTGTGCGCGTCCACCGTCACGCTGTTGACCGTGACCGCCGACCCCTCGCCGTTGTTGTAAAACCAATAGTCCACCACGCCGTTTATCTTGTTCAGCGCGGACTTGACCGCACCCGGCAGACTGGTAGCGTGGTAGCGGCTGGCGATCATGCGCTTGCGGAAGTCGTAGTCGCTTTCCTGATCGGTCCCCACATAGATCGGTCCGGCGGGGTTGTCCACGGTTTCGACGCCGGGTGTGGTGGTGACGATGGTTCCCAGCGTTCCCGCCGAACAGGGGACCGCGCCCGTCTCCACCGCGTAGAACGGCACTCCCGCGACCGAGCCGTTGGCGCTGATGGTGATCTGCTGGCGCGTCTCGAACACATCGCCAGCCGAAGTCTTGACCCGGAATCCCGGAGCGATGACCGTCTGCGGCACTCCCGCGATTTCGCCATAAACGATGGTGTTGGTCGCGCCGATGCGCTCCACGCCGAAGATCGAAGCGTCCGCGTCGAGAAACTGCCCCGTCGCGTAATTGGGGTTGATCTGCCCCGCCACCAGCGACGCCATATCCAGCGCAAGTTTGCGCTCCGCCGTTTGTATTTCGATCATTCGCCCCTGCGGGGTGGTGGCGTCAAGGCTCAAACTGCCGCCGAACGCGGTAGCCCATGCGTTTTGCACATCGGAAAGGATGTTGGAGGTGTCGAGGGACACGACCCCGTTTACGGTGATGTAAAGTGATGCGTCAGCCATTTATGGTTAAATCTCCGAATATCGTTGATAATTCCAGTCGAAATACCAGCGTTTCCCGGTCGCGCTCCATCGCAAAGGCGCGCACACTCTCCACACCGGGGATACCGGCGGCGTCCGCCTTGACGAACGACGCGAACATCTGCAAGTCGGGCGGTGAGGAAAAAACGGTCGTGAAGTACGGGATGCCCGCGTTGATGTCGTATTGCAGTTCCCCGGTCGAGGTCTGCGCCCGGTTCAGCACAATATTGGCCAGCGCCGCCGCGTCCTGTTTGAACGCGATGTTGTTGATGCCGTCCAGCATGATGTCGTTGGTCGCCGGGTCGGTGGCGATGGTTTCGATGCGCGCCATCAGTCAGCACCTCCGTTCGGGACCAGGCATCCCATGTCGCTCGCTTTGTTCGCCAGCGCGGTTGCGACCGCCGCCGAAAACTGCGAGTAAAAAGTTATCAGGTCGAGCATTTGAGTATACGGCTTCTTGAAGTAATCCGCGACTTTCCCCAAATATTCCAGCACATCGCCGATATCGTCGGGCGGCTCGATCAGGTCGGCAAGCGGCTGGATGCGGCGCGTGAGCGAATCGCTGGTCTCTTGGAATAACGCGGTGAACTTGGTTTGCGCTTCGTCGATCTTTTCCGCGATGTAGGCTTTGGCGGCGGCTTCGCCCATATCCATAAGTTTCTGCAAGTCGGAACAGGTCGGGATGGCGTCAATGCCGTTCAGCACCGCATCCACATACTCCTGTTTCGGGTACTCCGGGCCGGAGGGAACTATCACGTTGTATTGGTTCGACATTTTGCCCTCCTACGATATCGAAGTCACGATCCCGTTGGCGACCGTGGCAACGCTGGCAAGCGTGATAACTCCGGTCGCGCCGGTCGAAATGTTCGCCATGCCGTCGATGGTGGTCTGCGTCGCCTTGATCGTCACCGTGCCGTCATCGGCGGCGACGATGTTGGAAGTCGGCGTTTTCAGCACGATCTCGAAGCCGTTTACTTCGGCGTGGACATTCCGCCGGGTGATCTTCACGCGGTTGTCCTTGATCGAAATACGGGTAGTCGCGGCAAGGTTTTCGATCACCAGCGCGCCGTCATCGTCGCTGTTGATGGTGAAATCGTGGATGCGGTCGGGAATGAACACGCCGAACTGGTGGCGGTGGAGCATCCCCGAATTGGGATCGGAAACTTGGCGGGTGCTGTAAAAATTGGTGGTGTCGCGGTCTGCGCCGACAAGCCATCCGGTCTCCCCCGGCTGCAGCGGGAAGTTGATGCCGAGACCGTTGCCGCAGGGATTGAGACACGGGACGGTCACTTCCGCGCGCGCTACGCTTTCGCCGTCCACATTGACGCGGTTGATGGCGGGGCGGCAGGTCACGAGGTTTTGGGCGCGGTCGTAACTCAACACCACGGCGGGGATGTTGTGTTCCTGTTCCAACGCGAAGTTGCGCAAAAGATTGTTCCAAATCTCCTGTAAATCTATGGCTTCGGAACGGTTGTCGTTTATCATGGCGCGCCTGACCCTTTTTTGTATACTCTTGGGAAATATTGCGCCGATGGCAAAAAAGTCGTATTTTTTGCAAAAAATTTTTATTCCTTCGGCGAGCGGGCAGGGCGCACGGTCTCGATGGAGGTCAAAAAGTCGTTTCCGCGCAGTTCGCCGTGATGGCGGACACGGGTTATTCGGTAGTAGCCCGAGGCGGTCGGCTGGTGGATGCTTTCAAATTTCATCCAGTCGCCGGGGAGGATGGCGGGGTTCATGATGAGGTCGCAGTCTATTCCTTTCGGCAGCACCGCCGAGGGGATGCCGACCAGCCCGGTATCTTCGCGCACCACCCATACCGTTTCGCCCGGACCCGGCTCGTCGCGTTTTTTATCGTAGACGGTCAAAGTATCGTCTTGAATGAATACCGCGTAGCCCGGACACAACAGTTGCATATCGCGCAGCAGTTTTTTCCCGCCGCCCGAAATTGAAAAATTCATTACTTCGCCAAGCACCGGATCCATCGGCTCAAAAAGAAGCCCCATTTTCACCGCCGCCATTTCAAGAACCGTCTGCTTAAACGTGATACCGGGGAGGCTCCATTCCTGTTTTGCCAGCGCCTTTGCGTTGTGGTGAACGAGCGTCATGCAAGTCCAAATATCGGGAGCGGGAGTAAACGAGGTGAAAAGCACATCGCCGGAAAAAATAAGCGGCGTTTTTTGTCGCGGCTCTTTTTCCTGCAAATATCCAGCAAACAGTCGAATATGACGCAGATCGGGGTTTTGATAGTACACATAGTTGGTGAGATATTCCCGATGTTCGCGCGACAAGTTGCAGATGTCTATTTGAGCGCGCGGATACAAATTGCCGGGATTGATAACAACGTTGAAACGGACATTCAATCCGGCAAGATCAAGGTCTATCTTTCCGGGGCCGTCGTCGTCTCCGATGTCCGGGTAGTCGGCAAGTTGCACGAACGCCGAGCGGATCGGCAGTTTGCGCGAATTCTGAACGGCGGGGCGGAAGTTCGGGGTTTTCGAGTAGTCCATCAATCCGCTCCGTTGAGATTGGCGAGTTCCGCGTCGGAAAGGTAGACCAACTGCTGATCGACGCCGAACTGCGTGTAGTAAGGATAATCGCCGTTCAGACAGTACCAAAAGAAGTTGCCGCCAACGGTCAAATAGCGGTAGGGAATAAGCCGCTGTCCGGGAACGCACCGCACCCCGGCTTTCAGCGGCTTTCCGTTGGCGTAAACATCCGCGACGGTCATGTTCTGCACCGTCCGCAGTTGGATAGAATACGCCACGTTGTCAATGGTGGTTTCGACAAGTTGGTTCGGGACGTTCCGAAGCGGGATATCTCTCATGGCGCGCTAACCTCCGTATATCAGATCGCCGCGATCTTGCCGAGAATGGCGGCGGCGGTATCGTTGCTGGTGATGAGGTCGGAAAGGACCGTCTGCTTCTTGGTGTCGCTGTCGGCGGCGTCGGCTACGTCGTTTTCGCTCTGACCGGTGGTCTGCGGCGTGACGATCACGACTTCCCGAAATTTCAGGTCGAAGATCGGGCGCGAAACATTTTCCGGCGTTACGTTGGTCGGCTTTTCCGCGAGGATCATGTTCATATAGATTCCCGTCGCGCATTGCACAATCACTTTCTTGCTCTCGCGGTAAATCTCGTTGAGTTCATCCACCACCAAGCCGCCCAAAAACTCCGGCATCGCCATTGCGCACGAAAAACTGATCGGCTCCTTGACCTTGTGATCGCTGATGATGGAACCGTCCTCTATCGGGTGATCGCACATGCGGGAGCGCTCGTCGATGCCGTAGCGCAAGATGGAACTGCGGTAAAAGGGGATGCCCTGCAAAATCTTCGCGCCGTTGGCAACGCCGTTGGCAACGGCAGTTGCCGCGCGATTGACGACCCCGTTTGCCCCGGCAGTTGCGGCAGCGTTGGCGAGGTATTTTTCCTGATCGTAAAGCGTGATCTCCCGCACGAACGGCGAAAGCATCCCCGCCACCACCCCGGCGACATTCAAGCCGAGGCTCAACGGATCGAGCGAAGTCAAAGTTTTAAGCATATTCAACCTCTCGTGCTATACATAATATTGAGTGGCATTCAAGCGGTCGAGATTGGCGAACGAATCCAGCACCGCACCCACTTCCTGTGCGATGGCGGGAGCGTCCCCGGACGGCGCGTTGATGATGATGTCCCCGGTCGTTACCGTATTGCCCCCGTTGTTGTTGGTGATGGACGATAACCCCGCCCGATACCCTGCCGCGAAAGCCGCCTGTTGCCCCATGCCGTTAAGCGGAGTGGCGGTGTTGAACGCACCGAAAAACGGATCGTCTTTACTTTCCCGAATAATGTTCTGCCAACGTTTTATCTCGGGGTCTAACTCGACAGGGTTTCCGCTCTTTTTTTGCTGGCGATCAAACTTTTTCAGCAAGTCATCAACGGTCTTAACTCCTTGAAAGAAAACCTTTTGTTGCAAATATGCCGGACCTCGGTTAAGATATTGCAACAATTCGGTAGTCAATCCGCTTGGGGTGGTGTCCCTTGGCAAAAGCATGTCTCCCACCGTAACCCATATTTGCGATGCTAAAGACTTACCCGCTCGCGTCGTATCTTCAAGGCGCTGGTTTACATCTGCTGATTTTTGGACAGTTTTTTTATCTATATATGAGCGTTTCCGCCCTTCTTCCAATTGCGTTAAAAAATCGCCGTTCCGCATTGCCAATATCCACGAGGAGGGTAAGCCCATTTCGCGCCCTGCCAATTGCGCTTCAATTTCGGACAATCTTCTAAACCCTTCGCCAAGTTGCGCGGAGTACTCCTCGAACGACGCCCCCGGACGGATACGGAGATAATCGCCCATCAACTCTTGTACCACATCGGAGAAGGGATAGCGCCCCATCGCAGTCAATTCCATGTTTTGCTTTAGCGCCGCCAATCCCTGAACCGCGCTTTCCCGGTCTCCGCCGAACTTGGAAACGACATGTTCAAGCGCTTGTATTGTTTCGGTACTTTCTCCGGTGGCTTCTTCGGTTACTTTATATGATAAGGCGTTTTTCGTTCCTGATCTGATAAAATCAAGTCCTTTTTTAACTGCTCCAAGCCCTGCCGCGACCGCCGCAATTCCAGCAACAAGAGTTGTCCCACCTAATGCGTGAGCGAGGCTTTTTATGCTGACACGGGATGCAGATAATCCATGTCGGACTTTTGCTTGCGTTTTGTTGAGTTTTTCGGTATTCTTGCGCTCGGTAACAAGGTCTTTCGCCGCCGCCTCTGCTTCGCGCTTGCGCTGTTTTTTCTTCCGCGCTTCGGCAGATGACCCGCGCCGTTCGGTCTCTTGGAGTTTTTCGCCGGATTGCCGGACATTCTGCTGCGCTTCATCCAAGCGCTCCATGTCCTTCGCCGCGTCTCCGGCGTTGGTCTCGATCCGTATTGTCAGTTCGTGTTCTTCATCCGGCATGTGTTCAGCCCTCGATCTTCAGCGCGCTACCGTTTCCGGGGCGCTCCGGTTTTCCGCGCCATGTCCCGCGCCGCGTAGTAGGCGTTCGCGCGCGGAACGATGACCGCTTCCCATATATCGTATGCTTCTTCGAGCGAATAAACGGTTTTCAGTTCTTGGAGGCTTGCTCTCCCGCTTTCGACAATGCAAGCAATAAATCCGTCAACATTCCGGTAGCACGTTCTTGGGCTACTTTCTCCATCGACAACAGGCAGTCGGAGATTTCGCCGGGTGCGAAAAAATCGAAAGAATATTCCAGCGTCGCCGTTTCGAGGTCGAGCAGCGTTCGCGTGTCCGGCACATGGTTGTCAATCAGCATCGGAGAATCCAGCGCCAGTTCGGTCGGGTTTCCCGGTTCCGGTCGAACATAAACAAAAGCCATCACGCGGAGCATCAGATTATGGCGATCCTCCGGGCTGGTGATGTTCTCCAATAGATTGTAGATGTCATGCCCCGCGACTGCCGGGAACTTCCGCAAGATGTAGGTCTTGCCGCCGAAAACGACCTCTTTCCTTTCCAACATTTTATGAAACAACTCCTTTCTGTTGTGTATGTTGACGAACCGCGCCGCCGCGCTCCTTCGTCACGGAGGCGGCGGGCGGCAGGGCAGGGGCGATTACACCACGGTCTCGAACATGAAGCCGTAGGTCTTGGTCTTGAGCCGTGCATCCGAAGAAGCGCTGGTGGTCGGCGGACCGCTCACCATGCTGCCGTTGGTGAACATCTTGGTCTTGCCGCTCGGCAAGGTGGCGATGATCGTGATGATGTCGTGGATGGCGACCTTGTTTGCGCCGACGCGGTTGGCGGTCCACAGGCGCGACAGATTGTCATCTTCTTCCGTTTCCGGCAAAACGCTGATGTTGAAACTCACCCCTGCCGGCGTGGACCAAACCACCAACTCGCCGTTGATCGCCATCCCGGTAGACGCGATGTCCACTTCGGGCGCGTCGAACGGGTCGTTGTCGTCGGAAAAACGCTTGATCTCGAACCCCGCCGGAGCGGTAAACGAGGCGATGACCCGGAGTTTGATCCCCGATGCGCTTACGTCATGCATAATATTTTCTCCCTGTTATGGTTGTTTAGGTCAGATCAGAACGTCCGTCCCCTCGACCTTCTTGATCGAATCGCCCTTCGAGTAGATCAGAACGTAGGTGATCTTGTAGGCGGTCGAGCCGTATTCCTCGCTGGTCTCGGTTTTCACGTCGAGCGTCCAGCCGTTGTTGAACACGTCGAACCACGAATCTTCGCGTCCGGTCAACTGGTCGATGTAGGCTTTCTGCGTAGTCGTAAACTCCTTCGACGGGAGGATCGTACCATTGCGGAGCGCAATGTTGATGGTGTCCATCATCGCGCCGCGCACGATACGCTCGCCATCCGCGCCCGCCGGGATCTTATTCAGCGCGAGGAGCAGATTGAAGAACGCGGTCAAGAACGAATCTTTGAGCCAAATTTCATTGGCATACACTCCCGCATCAGAAACATTGCCCTGCAACACTCCGCGCTGCAAGAACGCCAACTGCCGCCCTGCGGTCTGCGTAGCGCCGTAGTAATTGACAAGCGCGTTGTCGTACACATTGGCGTCCGCGTTGGTCGTGACCGCTGCAACAGCGCCGGGGAACTGCTGGTACATGTAGTTCCGAGAAGCGTTGGTACGGCTGTAATTGGTGGCGGCGAGAATGGCGGCGGGCATGTATTCCTCGTAGCCACCAGCGGTCACGAGTTGCAGCCAAGTACCGTTCATGCCCGCGACCGCCGCCGCGACCTCGGAATATTTTTCCGCCGTGACCGGGACGCAGTACATGAATTTCACATTCTGCTCCGCCGAGTTGTTCCACGCGGCGACCTCCGCGATCGCCAAATCGCTAAGCCAGCCGATGAACAGGAAACTTGCGAAGTTATCGCTCAACGCCGCGATCCGCGCCATTGCCTCCGCCGGAGTTTCCGCGTCCGCGCCCTCGGAGACGATGGGATTGGTCGCGGCGGTAAACCCGAGCAGCGGCGCGAGGTCAGTTCCGCCACTCACGGGGGTGATCTCAATCGTGCTGCCCGCGCCGACTGCCGAATCGTTTACATAAAATCCTTTGTCGCCATAGCCGATGTTGACGGTCACGCCGGCCGACACGGCGGCGGTATCGATGATATCCCCCACGGCGGACAGGCTGTCCGCCCCGGTAAGGTCGATCTCGCTTATGGTCGTGCCGTTGACCGCCAACGCGCCATCGCTGATATTCGTAAAGTCGGCAAGTTTCGGCTTGACGCCCGCGCCGATGATCGAAGCGGCTACGTCGCTCGGAGTGTAGCGCGCGTAGGAAATCTTGCGCGGCATGGTGATATCTTTGGAAATGTAGCCGAAGTATTTTTCGGCGTACTTGTACTCCGTCGAATCCGAGCCGAAGTACCCGCCCACGTCGTCGAGGCTGGAAAACTCCAAAATTTTGTTGGTCGGGGCAAGTCCCGAAGTCGTGATGCAGCGCAAGATCAACTCGCGCGCGGTCGCCGCCGCCTGACCGCCGACGCCGCTCTGAATGTCAACATACCTTTTCTGACTGATAGCCATTTGTCATTTTCTCCTTGTTGGTTAAGGCTAAACGCCGACGATTTTGTATCCCTCGATGATCGCTTCCAGAGCCGCCGATTCAATCTCCTGCTCGTGCAGTATCACCAAATCGAAGCCGGGGGCGAGTTGGTAGTTTTCGGAACTGTTGAGAAAATTCCCGACGCGGATATTGTCGATGCGGAGTTTCCCGTAGCCTTTGTCCAAGAGCGCCGCGATGCCCGCCGTGCTGTTGAAGTAGGTTTTGAGCATCTTCGCCATGTCCACCGCTGTCCACGTTTCCACCGTGTCGGTCGCGGGCTGGCGGTTGCAGAAGCAGTTGATTTGCATACTGACTTCTTCGCGCCACTTTTCGCGGTGAACCATCGTTACTGAGGCGCCCGAAGTTATTTTGGTTTCGTCGCCGCCGCCCTGAAAACCGACTGGGACACTGTAGACATGCGACAAGGTGATGAGTTTGTCATGCTGACCGAACGGACGCGGCTGGTAGCCCTGATCCACGCGCCACCCCGTTTGCCCGGATGTCGCCAAGTAGCCCCGGATGATTCCGATGATGTCGGCAAATATCTGATTGTCGGTCTTATAAGCCATTCTGCGTTACCGCTCCCGATGTGACCGGCGCAAACGTCGGGTATTCCTTGTTTTCGACAACGACAAGGGCTTTCCACCCGTCGTAGCCGAACCAGTCTTTGACTTCGTGAATCTTCCAAATTTTCCCGTCGAACAGCAGCACATCGCCGCCCGCGTATTCGACCTCCATTCCGTTTACATCGGCGGGAAGGAACACGCGCCGCGCGTTGCGCCCCGGCTGAAGTCCGAGTTGCGCGTACATCGCGCTCGGCATGGGCTGGACATGCGCCCTCTCTACCGCGATTTCCTCGCCGTAGGGCGGTGCGACGATGCCGAAAGCGTTGCTCTCCGCGTCGGCGTTGCATTTACGGTATTTGACTGTCACGCTCGGAATCAGCGCGCTCGCTTCGTTGAGTAAGTTCCAGCCCGTCACCATGTCACACCGTCCCGCTTTCGGTCACGACCGAGCGGATCAGCCGCCCGGTGTCTATGAGGGGTTTTTCGAGGATGTTGCCGTAGCCGTTGTCGGTCTTGGCGCGGGACCAGCGGCGGCGGCGCATGGCAATCGTCATCGGGCGCAGCGGCGGCTCGGTCACGTCAAGAATGGCTTTCTGCAAATCTCCGGCGATCCGCTCCGCCAGCATCGCCATAACATTTTTTGGGTCGGCTCCCTTTTTGAGCGCCGCGACGATGCCGCGTTTGGCAAAATTGACGTACTTTCTTCCGTGCGCGCGCACGGTAGGACGCACAAACGGGCGCGGAGGGACAACGTGTCCCTGTCCGGTCGTGCCGCCGTATTCCTGAAACAACGCGACCCGCGCCACTTCTTCTCCGTTGGGATAACTCCCGCTTTCCGATGTCCAGCCCGCTTCGGCGTAAACATTCTGCTTCAACGCTTTCGTTATATTGCCAAGCGAAACATGCAAACGGTGAGATTGTCTTCTCAATTCCGACATTACAACAACCTCTGATAACTGCCGCCGTAAAGCCGGGGGCTTGCCAATGCCGCAAGGAATGCCCCGTAGCGCTGCCCGTAAGTCGTTTGATTGAGGAAGTAGTGCAAGGCTCCGTTGTCCTCCGGGATGGCGAAGGAAACGGAGACCTCGCCAATCGTAGCATGGGTTTTGAGGCCCGTAGCGCCGCCCGCGCCAGCCGCTCCGCCCGAAGTTCCGGCCCCGGTCTGATCGTCGAGTTTAAGCAGATGCGCCGACATCAGTTCGATCAGCAGCACGCGACGATCATAACCAATGTCCCCATAGTTTTTGGTGGAGACATACAGCCCTGCGATGGTGATACAGCACTGCACCCGCGCGTCGGGATAACGGATCATGTCGCTGAACTCCGGGAATGTTCCCCGGATGTCCGCAACGGTTATCACGATATTGTTGTTGGCGTCGAGCGTCGGCATTGTGCTACTTGATCTTTCTGCTTCTTGCGCCGCGTTTTGCCGCGACCTTGCGACCGTTCATCTTCAATTCGCTGTCGGCGTTCTCCGCCGCCGCCGCGTCATCCGCGAAATCTTCGGGGGTCAACTGCGACGAATCGTCGTCGTGCGCCATGTGTTTTTCGACCGTGCGCTCCACGTTGAGTTTGTGGCTCACGATACGCACATTCCCGCTCGCCTCGTGCATCTTGAACACGGGGTGGTTCTTCAAGAGTTCCGCTTCTTCGTCGCTGATCTCGGTAACGACGCCGTTTTCCGGGGTGATGAGCGCTTTCGGCTCCATCACGCCCTGACCGCCCGCCACATGGATCGTGCGTTCCAGTTGATTGCGGATTCCGCGTCCGTCCTCGAAACGCTTGTAAAAAGCGTAGTCGGTCGGCTGTCCCATTGTGCTGATTACATACGGCATTTTCAAAACATCCTTTCTTGTTTTTCCTTTGCCCGGTTGAAGTTAAGGGAATCCCCCGCCCCTCCCGCCGCCGCAGGAAAGGAGCAACGGCGGCAGGAGCGGGGACGGAGGTTTCAGATGCCGGAGTACCGAACGATGCCGATGGGCTGTCCGACAAGGACGCCCGCCGTAGCGTTCGAATAATCCTCATCCGCGCCCTTCGCGGCGGGGGTGATGCCGACAAGGAACATCGTCTGCTGGATGTACTGTCCGGCCACTTCCTGACCCGCGATGCGATCCGCGATCAGGTAGAACACGTTGGCGGTGCTGTTCGCACCCGTGAACTGCGGGACCGCAACGATCCGCGCGCCCGGCCAAGTTTTCTTGATGTAGTCCATCACGGAAACGCCGAACTGCGTAACGGTGTTCAGATAGTCCACCGAAGCCGAGGCCACGCCGAGGGTGAAGCCGTCGCGGAACGGGTCGAAGTTGCTCCCGGTGCGCTGACGCAGCGCGGCGATGGCGGTCTGCAAGTCGGCAACGATCTCCTCGAAGGTCTTGGTCGACCAAGTGGTCGTGCCGCCCGCGCCCGCCGCCACGGTGACATAAGCGGGCAGACCCGGATCGTTCAGGATGCCGTAGGTGTGCCCCTTGCCGTCGTTGAAGCCGTTGAAAGCAATCGCGTTGGTGCTGATCGCAAGAGCATTGGCGACCGCGCGGCGCTTGAGGCCCACGGCGTCGATACGCTGCGCCGAAGCGCGCTGCGCTTCAAGCGGACCGATCTTGAATCCGAGTTCCATGCGAACCACGGTGCGCGGCTCGTAGTTCACGTTGAAACTGGCATACGGAATGTTCCCGGCGTCGGTATAGGGACGAGCCTGACCCACGCGCTCCGTGATGGGCAGAACCAACTGCTCATCGTACCAACTCCCGGCGATGTTCCGTCCGAGCAGTTCATCCGCGACCCGCGCTTGAGTGACAACCTCAATCGGGGTCGGGAAGAAATACTGGAGGAACTGCAGCGCGAAAGCCGCACTCGGAGTGGTAACGGCGTTCGGCGCTTCGTCCATGCCGAGCGCCTTGCCCTGCTTCTCCATTTCGCTCATCACATCGGGCAGTGCGTCGATGCCGAGCATGTGCAGATCGTCCAGCGTGGTTTTGCTGTCCATCGCAAACGGACGAACCTGCGAGGGGTCGAGATGAAGTCGAACTTCAGCCATTTTATTTTCTCCTTTTCGTGGTTGTTACTTCGTGAGCCGAAGCACCGCCATCCCGCCCGAACTCGCGGTGGTGATGACGAACTCTCCGCCGGGGATCACGACCTTGCCGCCCGAGGTGGCCGCCGCGCTGGTGGCATAACCGCCGATGGCTCCGGTGGAACTGTCGAAAGCCGCGACATAACCCGGCTGAACGGCGGTCTCGACCTTGACCCAGATGTTGCCCATCTCGCAGACGGGGGCGATGCTCTCGCTGGCAAGCGTCAGCCCCGCCGAAAGCCCGTTGGCGCGGATCAACTCCTTGCCGTTCACGATGATTCCGGCGAACAGACCGGAACCGCCGCCCTGCACCCGGCGCGGGTCGGTCGCCGCGTCAACGTAGGTTGCGGCATTGCCGATCACGCCGCCCGAGGTGACAATCGCGCCGTGCGTGAACTGCGCGGAATTGTCGTAGAAGTCTCCCGGCATGCCGGGGGTCTGGAACTCGAACACATTGCTCTGCGTAGCCATAATTTCTTGTTCTCCTTATGGTTATTTGCCCGAAATGTAGGCTTTCATTTTCTCGCTCAACTCGCCGGGTTTGCGCGATTTCGGCGCGGCGTCGGCGGCGATCTCCACACAGCGGGAGTGCCTTTCGGCGGCGGAGCAGTACGCCTCGACCGCTTCGACCGTTCCCGCGATGCCGAGTTTGCCAGCCGCGAACTTCGCCACATCCGCTTCGGTCATGCCGTCCATCGCAAAATCACCGACGATCTTGGAGACTTTGTCATAAAGCGCGTTGCGCCGATCATTGGCGCGGATGTAGTCGGCTTCGTCCATGCCGCCACGAGTGTAGCGTTCGGAGCCGAGAATCTTCTTGCCGATTTCTTCCGAAATCTCGCCTTTTTCCACGAGACCGCGAACGGTGCGCTCCATCTTCGGGCCGTCGAAGAACTCGTCCTTGCCGCACTTGGCCGCGTCCTCGCCCTTTTCGTCGTCCTTCTTTTCGTCGGACTTTTCCTCGGAGGCGTCCTCGTCCTTGCCGCAGGCGTCTTTGGCTTCGGCGTCGGACTTTTCGTCGTCCTTCTTCTCGTCCTCGTCGGTGCCTTTACCCGCCTCGGATTCGTTGTAGGCGATCTTTTCCGCCTTGCCGATGATGGTGCGCAAGATTTCCTCGCTCACCTTGTCCTTGAGGATGCCGCCGATCTCGTCGATCAACTTGCGCTTGTCAACGGCTTCGTCCTTCGCCGGAGTTTCCGGCTCTTTCTTTTCCTTTTCGGGATTGTCCATGTCGGAACTCT
Source organism: Eubacteriales bacterium (assembly GCA_045632205.1). GTDB lineage: Bacteria > Bacillota > Clostridia > Oscillospirales > CAG-272 > UMGS1865. Next base: position 15,514 of record JAZQWH010000005.1, on the reverse strand, counting down.
CCTTTGTTGGGTTGGTGGTTATTTCGAGGGCGTCACACGCCCAGCAGTCGTAAACCCGCACATCGCTCCCCATTCTGCCCTTTTCGACCAGTGCGATGTGATTGCCGCGCAATTCGGTTTGAATGACGTCGTAGTGTATGCCGTTCCATTCGCCGGGGATGATGATGTAGTGGCACTTGTAACCGAGCGAAAGTTCTTTTTTTCCGCCCTCGATTCGCTCTTTCATGGCATCGGAAAATATCTTAAGGTCTCCGGTCAGCATGCCGTTTCCGGCGCGGGGATTCATCAGCACTCCCTGCGGCGGCCGCCGATCAGTGGAGGTAAATCCTTCGCCCAGCATTTCGTGATCTTCGATCAGCGGGATTCCGTCGAAGGATTTAAGCGTTTCCGGGTTGGATAGTTCGGAAAACGGACGGTACACCTGATAGATTTTGTCCGGCTCAAGACGCGGCGAAATCGTGCGCCCGAGGTACGGGAACACACCTTCTTTGGTGATCGGATTTCCCTCGATCAGCCAGTATCCGTTGTCATCCACTTGTTTAGACATGATATCCCTTTCGTTACAAGTGCAATAAACCACGGAAAACAAAAAAGTCGTATTTTTTGCAATATTTTTTTATTTTGAGGATAAAAAAGAAGCGGCGCACCTCAAAAAAGCGCGCCGCCGTTCCTCGTGTTGTATCTCAACCGAACATGTTCAAGTCCACCACCGCCGCCATCACGCAGCGGCAGTAGGGCAACTGCCCCGGGTAGCCGCGTTCCCCGGTGCGCGGGTCGATTACCGGCGGATCGTCGAGGTCGAAGATACCGTGGTTCAACCCCGCCGGGGCCTCGGTCAAGTGATGCTCTCGCGGATGGACGCTGCCGCCGGTATGCAGCCACTCGAACTGTTTGATCCCCGCCTTTTGGAACTTCCGCAGATTGATGGAAGTAAAGGTCTTGAAGGTTTGGTCGAGCGCTATCCGCGTAGCGTGATTTAGTGTCATGTTGCCGTATTTTGTGAGCGCCGCGTTCAACTCTTTCGGTGTCGCCCCGGCCTGCACCGCCCGTGTCGTCGCTCCCGCCGCGCGGTCGAGGAACTTTGCCGGAATAATCTTTATCAGGCTCTCGTTTTCGATCACCGCCGCCGAAAGCACCTCGCGCAACTCCGGCGCTATTGCCGCTATCGCCGCTGCCGCGAGTATCGGCACTATCGGCGATTCGCCGTCTATGCGTTTTTCCGCCTCCGCTACGCCCATCGTTTCCACACCGGGAGGCAACGCCGCGCCCGATGGCATCAGCGCCGCCATGCGCCCCGCAAAGGTCGCATCGGCGTTTTCCCGCTGCTTGCGCACCATGCGCTCCGCCGCCATGCGCCCTTTCTGCGCAAACTCGATGCCGTAGCGCGTCGAAAAATCGTCGAGAAGCGTCTGCAATTCGTCGCCTATAGCGTCAAGCGTTATGGACGGCTTGCCGTCCACCGCCAGCGTCGAAGCGTAGCGGCGGTACAACTTCATGATCTGCGCCCGGACCTCCTTTACCATCGGCAGCACCAAGCCGCGCAACTCTTTCGCGTATTCGATCTCCAATCCCCGGTTGGGGAGAAACGGCTGCGACCGGAGCAGTCGCCGCCGCGTTCCCGTCGCCCGCCGTCTCATGTCACGCCTCCGCACTCACGGGCTTGCCAAGCCCCTTGTCCGGCGAAGTTCCGACGAAATCCGGGACGTAATCGCTGTTTTCCAACTCGGACAGCGTTTCGCCCTCCATCTCGTCCGCAAGTTCGGTGTAGCCGCTCTTGTCATCGTTCCGCAAGTGTTCCCGCGCCTCGTCCGGGCTGATGACCGACGCATTGATCAAATGCGCGTCGCGCTGCGCGTCGATCAGCCGTATCTCCGCCGCCTCCTTGGGGCTGGGCAACTGGATCTCGTGCCACCGCACCGTGAGCGCCGGATTTTCGCCGTACTCGGAGCGGCTGAACAGCATATTGTGGCGCTGGATGATCGGCGTGAAGTCGTTTTCCTGTATCGTCCGCAGCGCTTGGTTGTAATCGTCCCGCTCGTAACTCCCCGAACTGTCGAAGCCCCGCACCTGCGTTTTCATGAGTTTAGTGACCGGGACCTGCGCCACCGCTGCCACCAACTGATATTGCGTCATCGTCATTTCGTCGAAGTCGGTCAAACTCGTATCCAACTGCCCGACGCGCCCATCCTCGCCCACAAGGACGGTGCTGTAGTTGTCCGCCAACTCGACCAGCATCTTCATCCGCTCGTCGATCAAATCCGGATTCGCCACCGCGGTTTCCAGCGACCCCGTGAGCCACCGCAAGCGTTTCGTCATTGCCAAGTTGGGGGCTTCGTTCGCCACGCTCTCCGCCGCGTAGACGCGCTTGAAAATCTGCTGCGTCAGCGACACCCCGCCGAAGAAATACGCGGGTTTCAGGCGGTCGGCAACGGGCGAGTTCACCAACTTCAAGCACCAACTCCGGTGAATCCGCATGTCCATCGTCGCCACCCGATACCATTCCGGGTTGTAAAAATCTTTGCTCGCCGGGTTGAGACCGTTTTCGCCCAACTGCGGAATAACCCACATCGGTTCGATCACGGCAAACCCCTTGTACGACCCTTTGCGGATCGGCGTGTCGGAGGTAAACGGCTTCGACATGTCCACTCCCTCGATGTCGGGGACAATCAGTGAATAGCCGAAAATCTTTTTCAGCCGCTCGGCCTTTTTCAGCACCTCCACCAAATCGAACTCCTCGGCGCTTTGTTCGATCTCCTTCAATCGCTTCGCCTGTTCGATCTGCCCCGCTTCGGTGATGTTTCCCGTTTTGCTCACGCTCTCGGAATACTCCAACTCCCACCCCGGCGAAACCGCGTCCTCGCCCGGAATGGTACACGCCCGGTCGATCAGCCAGTTCTGCGCCAGCACCGCGCAGGTGTCCCACCCGATGAAGTACGCGGGCATCCGATCAATTATCTCGCGGTCGAGCATCATCCGCTGCGCCATCGACACCCCGCCGCCCAACCCCGGCAGCGCGCAGTCCATCGCCAGCGCCGAAGCCTCGCCCCTGCGCTCCCCGCCAAATTCTATTTCCGTCATCGTCCGCTGCGGAAAAATCTTTCCTAGCAACTCCGCGCGCTTCTGCTCGCGCTTCGCTTCCACTTCCCGGATGCGCTTCTTGAGTTCCGCCCGCGCTTTCTCGAAGCGGCGCAGTTCCTCCGCGCTCACATGCTCCGACGCATCCGCAGACACCTTCGGCTCCACCTTCTCCGCCTCTTTCTCGCTTTTCAAAAAATCGAACATTTCTTCTATCTCCTTGAGTTTCTTCCCGGTCATCTCATATTATCCCCTTGCCGCCCGACGCCTTCTCCACGCCGTAGCACAGCATGTCCACTATGTCATCGTGCTTGTGCGACATGTCCTGTCGGAACGCCTCGCACTCCGCTATCACCGCCGCACTTATCGGGTCAGTCGCGCTGTTCGGCAGTTTCAGCAGACCCGCCGCTATCGTCGGAACCGCCTCCAACGCCCTCGTATACTTGTCCCGCGTCGGACGCATCCCCATCACCGGGACCCCCCGCCGCCTGATCGACTGGATCAACCCGATCCCCGACGACTTGTCCTCCACATACACCGCCCCCACCGGAGGACGGCGCAACCCCGCACCGCCTCTTCTCCACTTCTGCCAAAAGTTCACAAATACCTTTTCCAAATCCGGCGCTTCGAACTTCCCCCGAACCATGTCCAGCAAGTGTATCTCGTTCTCCTTCGTCACCCCAAAGCACCCAAGCACCGTAAAATCGTTCTGCCGACCCGTTTTCATTGCCGTGTCAGCGCAGATATACACCCTTCGGTAGATGTACCCCGCATCCCCCGGATCAAAGAACTTCCACCACTCCGTCTTGAACACATCGCCGCCCGCCACCACCGGGCTTTGCTGATACTGCGCCGCAAATACCCCTGGCGCTTGCCGCTTCAATCGCTCCAACTCCGCCGTCGTTATCCGTTCTTCCCAGATACTCCGATGTTCTTCCTCGTCGTATCCCTTCAACAACAGAAAATCCCACCTGTCACGCTCGTTTTCCTCGATGTAACCAATCAAATCATCCACCGCCAACCGCTGCGCAATCACGATTATCGGCGTCTCCGGGCTGTTCAATCGGCTCTTCAACGCCCCCGTGTACGCCGCGATCACCCCATCCTTCGCCGCTTTGCTCCGCGCCTCCGTCGCTTTCAGAAAATCGTCGATTATCAGCGCCCCGCCATATCCATTCGCCGCCGTACCCGCTCCAAAACCCGTTACCACGCCGTCTATCGTCGCCGCCCGAAATCCTCCACCCCCCTTTATCTTCCACAAGTCTGCCGCGCTGCTCGCCGCGTCCACCACCACACCCGGAAATATCTTCCGGTATAAATCGCTGTCCACCAGTTCCCGAATGTACTTGCTCGTGTCCGCTACCAACTCCGCTCCGTAACTCGTCAATATGTAGTTGCATGCAGGATTGACCGCGTATGTCCACGCCGCAAAATATTTGCACACCTGCGTCTTTCCAAACCTCGGCGGCATCCCGATATACAAGTTCTTCGCCGTATATACACCCCCCCCCGTATGGGACCCGCTTTTTTCTATACACATGCAGTTTTTCACTTTGCCGGAAGAAATAGGAGAGGGGACGGAAGGGGCAATTCGCGGAGTCCCGCGATATGGAGATCCTAAAACCGCTTTTTCTGTTGCCGTTTTTTTGCGTTCCGGGGCATCTGTGGCGCGAGATAGCGTAGCGGCGCTATCATTGCACCGATTGGGAAAAACTCGGCTCTCAAGGGCTTTTACCATCATTTCATGGAATGGGCGAAAAGTAAACGGCTCCTTATGGCGGTAGAAGTGGAAAATCTGAATGAAGGCCGCAAAACTGGATCGAAGCAGCAGACGCGCCCCGGCTGGGTGCGCTTCGCACCATGCTAAGGCGTCCTGACATTCCGCTATACCTAAGGTCTTGATATTCAACGCTTTTTCCCTATGTCTGGTTTTACATAATGGCTATTATGCGACGTTGCAAGTCATAAGTCCTTGATGCTGTAGTCATATATCGGATTTTACCCCTTGCGGATTGATTCGTCGTTGTCCTCGGTCGCTTCGACGTCTACCACGCTATCTCCTCCGAACAGCATGGCGCGCAACTTCCGCGCGTCCTCGATAGCGGTAATTCCAACTGCGGTGATCCCGATTGCGCCGCCATTCTTCCCGGTGACCTCCAAGCGCCGCAAGTCGCCGTACTTCTCCGGGAGCAGATGTGATAAGTACCATTTCCGCACATCAGTTTGTAGTCGCGCCTTTTGAACTGCTACCGGGTTCCGCGTGTCCACAGTGTCGGCAATCTCCATAACTTCACTTGCCAGCCGGTCTGCTCTTGCTTCCCGTGCGCTTGTATAGGCGAGGGAAATCCCGTACTTGTTAGACGCTATCCACTCATTTAGCGTATATCTTGGAGGTAGACCGGGAATTTTCTCTATTTCGGGAATAGATAACCCTTCTGCGATAAGGCGCAAAACTTCCTTAATTACGCTATCTTTTTCGGGGTATTTTGATGTTGGAGGGATATTAATTTCAGCTTGTGCATGTGAGATAATATTATTACTGCACTTATGAGGAAAAACACTCATATCCCCTAAACCCCCTTTTCTCTCTTTTTTTTCGGGGTTGTTTTTTGGCTTTGGTCCAGTCTTTTTTTTGGGGATGGAGTGATATTGAGTTTTCGCAATTACTTGCATTTTCCGCTTGACAAGTGAAAAAGTGTGTTATTGAATTGTCGAGGGGAAAATAGCGGGAGGGGGAGAAAAGTCGTATTTTTTTGAAAAAAAGTTGAATTTTTTATTTGAATAGACTTGTATTTTTCAAAAAAGATGATATATTATAAATGAAGTAAGAAAAAGAGACGGTTAGACCGCTTGAAAGTCAAGTAAAAATGGAGGTGAAACGAAAGATTTAAAAAAGTTGCTCCGGCCATGTTCGCAGCATGGCCGGAGCGGGCATTCAGGAAGTAACCAGTAAATCCCGAAGCGAACATAATATAGACCGCTTCGGGGAAAAGTCAAGAAAGGTTTGTATTATGCGTTATCTTATCAGCAAATCGCAGCGGATCGAAATTGCCGCGGAACTTCCGAGTTTCACGATCAAATATGGCGAAAGTCGCGGCCGTGACACTTACGGTCAGAGAATCTGCACGCTCCGCGAATACGGTCAGAAAATCGCTCGGTGCAATGGGGGCGGTTACGATATGGCCGGTACGGTGTTCGCCGAATGGGTAAAGGTGCATTTTGCTGCCGAACTTGAGAAACTTGCGGCGGATGATTTTTACGCGCTCGATTTCTATGATCCGATTGCCAAAAAGCACCGCAAGCATTTCCGCCCTGGTTATAAAATATGTCTGAACGGCGGATGCGGATTTGAGAGCGTCGAATGTGTTCTTGAAAAAATCGGATTCGAAGTCCGAAAAGTAGAGCGTTACCGCTTCGGCGGTGGTCGTTATGTCGTTATTGCGAAGTGAGGTGCGCTAATGTTCGACGTTGCTTTTCTGTTGGTGGTCGGGGTTGCTCCGATTGTGTGTGGTGGTTTTGGTGCGGTTCTGATCCGCGTTTTTCGGAGGGGGTAAATCATGTTGAAACTTGAGCGAAATAGCGAAAAAGTCTACATCACTCAAACCGAACGGAAATATTTTCCGCTTGCGCTGGAGTGGTGCAAGCAAAACAATGCGCGCGCATGTCGGATCAATCGGATTTCGTTTTTCTTTGATTTCGATAGCGCGAAATGCGGTATCTGTTCGGCAGCGTCGGAAGGTCGTATTTTTTGGTATAACATGGAGGATCGGTAAAAATGGCGAAGTATCATTATCTCGGCATGTATTCTTTTGATCGTCATGGTGATATATGGTATCTCGATTATACCTATGGAAAAAGCGAACGTACCAGAACTAAACGAGGGACCTATGCAAAATTGATGCAATTCGCGGCGAAGATGGAAGACGCGCCACGCCCTTGCAAGGTGGAAGTTTGGTCTATTTACGGGAAAAATCGTCTTGCTTGACACGTGCAAAAAAGGAGTTAGGACAATGAACCGCGAACAGTACAACGAATACAAAGAGATCAAAGCGGCGGTAGAGCGTGATGAGGATTTGAGTTACGGAGACATTGCGTTTCTGCAGCAGCACGAAATCCGCTATTACATCCTTGAAGTTGGAGATATTGAAATGGCGCAAGTTGCTTGCATATCGGAGGAACTTTTCAACCGATATTACGACTTCAAGGAACTTTGGCGACGTTCGGCGGGGCGGATTGCGGGATAAATAAAACAACTTCGGTTTGAAAAAAAGAAAACACGTGCTAAAGTAAGGAGCGAAAAGGAAATGGAAAAGTATTTTGTTGACCCCGTCACGGGGGAATGGATCGACTGCGACGAAAACGGCAATCCGGTTTTTGAAAAGTAAACACGTGCGGAGGATATGATATGTCGCGCTATATAGCGAAAGTCAAAGTCGCGGAGATCAACGAAATCTGCGAGCGAAATAACGTGTCGATGATGGAGTTTGCCGCCGCAATGGGGGTCACGTTGCAGACCGTCTACAACTGGCGCAACGGAAAAACCACGTTCCCCCGTGAACACGTGCAGGGGATCGAACGCGAAAAGCGCGCGGCGGGAGAATGGCCGCAGCAGGGACCGACGCCGGCGGAGCGAACACGCAAAATGCGAATGGGGCTGGTAGACAAAATGAACGCGGCGCGGGAGAAATGCCCGGATTGGCGCGAGCGGATGAAAAAATCGCAAGCGGCGACACGTATTCGGCTTGGGAAACATCTGCTCGGTCGTTACCGTGCTTGCCAGCGGAATTGGGATGACGTGCGTGAATCGGAACTCAAGGACGGCCATCGGATCAAGTTCAAGACGTTCTATATACAGTCCCGCAAGCGGACAGACACACGCGACGGGTATGTCTACGAGGGGCGAACCAAACTTTATTACTTCGAGTAGCGCGCTACATGGCACGTGCTGTAATGCACGTTCGGAAGGGAATTAATCATGTCTGTAATATCGGACGCGGAGCATCAGGCGGAAGCCGTGGAGCGAATAGCGCACGAACACCCGGAATCGGTGTTGGTGCTGGCGACTTACACGCGGGAGGAATTTGAAGAAATCCGCTCCAAAGAGAACTACGACCGCTTCAAGATGGGAGAGAGGTTGTTTTTGGAAATGCTGGATCCTGACGTGGCGGCGCGGATTGTCTTTCAGGATATCGACAGCGCGGGATTTTATCGCTATCTTGCCAAGTCGGGAATGAAGAACGACGAAGCGGGACGTGCGGCTTATGCGACGTTGCTTTATACCGAGAGCGCGAGCAAGCGCGACGATCCGGGACTGGACGTGCTGTAACGCACATTCGGCGCTCGTTTTTGTGTTGCCGGGTCAAAAACCCGGCAACATGTTACACCGAGGGTTACACACAATTAGCCTCAAAATCGGGCAAAAAACGGGCGAATGTCGGCACGTGCGGCAAAAAGCGGCTTGAGGTGCAACACGTTAAACGGTAGGAAAATGAGGGCAAAAAAATTGGCATCTCCAACGGGATTCGAACCCGTGTTGCCGGGATGAAAACCCAAGAACCACGCTCAAAAAGCGGAGGTTACACCAAGTTTACACACGGATTTTAGGGGGTATCCAGCACGTTCGGGAGGGTCAGGATTTGCCGCGCGGTCGCGCGGTCATGGCTGTAAAGGTCGGTCATGTCATCGGCGGTGTGTCCGGCGATCCCCTTTGTCGCGCGACGGGAAATCCCCGCCTCGTCGCAGCGGGTGACGAACGACGCCCGGAGCGAGTGAAACCCCGCTTTCCCCTCGGACGTGTCGCGGATGTCCAGAGCGCGGAGCAGTCCCGAAAAATATTCAAGTTCCTTGTTGCCCCCGTAGCGGACGTGTTGCGGCCATTGGCTTAAAATCGGTTTTGAGGGGTCTGCGGGGCGCGGCAGCGCAATCAGGTGTTGCCATAACTCCGGGTGGATCGGCACGTACACAGCGCGCCCGAAACGCGCCGTTTTCCCCGGCATGATGGTAAACGAATGGTCGGCTTCGTCGATGTGCGACCAAGAAAGGCGAAAGCACGTTTCGCGTCGGAGCGCGGTATGCCAAGAGATCAGGGCGGCGGTTTTCCACGGCTCGGCGGCGGCGGCAAAGACAGCGCGGAACTCGTCAGGTGTCAGCGGTCGGAAGTGTTCGACTTTTCGGACAATGCGCCGGGGGATGGAGGCGAACGGTGACGTGTCCATGTGCGCGCGGACAAGGCACGATTTGAAGATCACGTTAAGTTGCGTCAGCACGTTGTTGTAAGTCTTGCCGTTCCCGCCGCCGTAGCGCGCGTCGAGGAAGTCCAGCGCGACTTCCGGGGTTATCTCTTTGGCGTATTTCAGCGGCGCTACGGCGGTGCAGAACCGGGCGAAAGTGTCCATGTGGTCTTTGGAGAGTTCGCGGTGCTGGCGTGCCACCTCGATCATTTCATCGAGGCGGAGGCGCTTTTCCTCGCGCGGATGGTATTCCGGGACGGGGCTTTCCTCCAACATGGCTTGCGCCGCCGCCTCGGGGAACAAACTACCGTGGCGCTCCAAAAGTTTGTAGGTGGTCTTGGCGGCGGAGAGTTTCGCCATGAAGTCATCGTGGACTTTCCGCGCGATCTTCGGATCGCGGGTATGCAGCGACATCGTGCGCTGCCGCCCCTGTTCGTCGCGGTAGTGGATGTAATAGCCGAGTTTTATCTTGCGGAGCGCCATTTCTTTATTCTTTTTTTTCTTTATCCGCCCAATAATAATTCACGGCAAATGGGGCAACATCTTTAAAACTTTCCATATCCAGTAAATGGTAAATAGTATTCTTGCGACCATCAACAGTTTGATAAGTTATAGTCCCCCAACAAACATACTTCCCGCTTTCAAGTCTTTGTCCGGGGTAATATTCAGTACCTTTTTTATGCAAAACAGACAACACTACGGGGCGCGCCCATTCCAACATGGATTCATTCATCAACCGTCGAGCAACTAATATCCTGCGCTGATCCACTACTTGTATCACCTCAAAGAAATAGAAATAATCCGTTGATCCGCTATAATTATATATGGTTCCTCGATCCAAGCGATTTTCAAATCCATCATGGCGAGAGTTTAATTCATCTAAATTATTTCCCATTGGCAACTTACTAATGATTTCTTCCGCTTCTTTTGCTTTTGTTGCCGAAAATTTTTTGGTTAAGGCATCTGAAAACCACTTGTCTTTTTTTACTTGTAATATACTTTCATTATAAGCAAAAAACTCTTTAATAGAACGCAGATTTTCCAGCATTTTTAATGCTTCTTTGTAGCGTTTCGCGACAACCAGCGACTTAAATTTCTCAATTTTTTCAGATGAAACTACTGCATCTTTTGCCATGACAGGCAGTACAGATATGGACAACAGCAACGCAAATATTAATAGTTTTTTCATTTTTAGCATCTTTGTTTTACAGGTTTTTGATCTTGTCTTGCCAAAAAACAAGATACTGCAATGACGGCAATATAAAAATCTTTCATTTATCTTCTCCCGAAAATAGAGAGCGCAAGCAAAAACACGACCAGTGCATGAAAGAATTTATCGCTTTGTCCCGAGGCTATAGCGCCCAAAAACAGAAGCGCGCAAAGTATAATCATCGGGAAAACGATAATCCCGGCAATTCCTACCGTAAATGCATGTCGCCCGTTTCCGCAGTTTATAGGATCGCCACAATGAGGACAGACCTTTGCGCGAGGAGAAACCATCCATCCGCAGAAGCGGCAGGGAACGGTTTTGATTGCGGACTTCGTAGTATCGTTTTCCATTTTTTCTTACCTCCACTCTTTACTTCCTGATATGTTGTTTAAGTTTGTCGTAGTCAGCGACTACCACGAAAACCGCGTCGAAAACTTCCAGTACCGCGAATGAATAAATCTCCTTGCCGACAATGAAAGTTCCGTACTCCCTGCCGCTTTTCAAAATGCGGTCGCGCACTTCGGGAGTGGAAAACATCGGAGTTTTGAACTCGGTATCGCGGTGGAACTTTTCGGGATCGAATTTCGCGTTGAAATACTTTGACTTCGACGAAAAGACCGTCTCCCCGGCGCGGCTGATTACCGCTTTTTCGATCACATAGTCGCCCACGTTGCCCCGGCTCAAAATGCGCTCCGTCAGTTTATTTAGCGAGAGGTCAAGTCCGACAGCGCCCCGGAAGTTATCCTGAAAGTCGATGATCGGGACGGAGCAGGGGATTGACAGCCCGGAAACCGAGTCGAAGTCCATGTACGGCTTGCCCCACACCGGAGCGCGGCGGAGGCGCGCCAGTTTGTACCAGTCGCGCTTGCGAGGGTCAACGGTGCGCGGATAGTTGCCACGCCACGGATAGAGCAACTTCAACCCGTCAACCGTACCGACAAACACGGAACGCACAGGAAAGCCGTTGTAAAGATACGCCATCTTCAACCGCTCGAACTCGCCGGGGACGAAATTGTACCCGGACATGCTGCCGAGGACGATGTTTCGCATTTTACGCAGCGCGGGAGAGGTGCGCCGCATGAAGTCGATACACCGCGCGCGGTCGGCATCGGGCGCAAACTGGTAAATTCCGTAATCCATCGCGGTCAACCGCTTATAATACGGAGAATAGATCATGCCGTTTTCGGATTTGCCGATTTCGGAGAGAGACGGGCGGAACGCCGCTTGCCATGCGTCGGCGGGCGGCGTGGTATTGGAATCAAGCAGATACGCGCAGATACGCGCAAGGGCGAGCAATTGCTCCTGAATCTGTAATGCGGTCAAGTCAAGGTGCGCCGCGACCGTCGCGGTGCGGTCGTTCAAGTAATTGAACGCGCGGCTTCGCTCGTGCATTTCCCGCGATATTTGTAGTTGCCGGAAGATCGCGGCGGCGGTGATAGCGGCGAACACCAGCAGCACCGCCAACGCCCCGGCAACACACTCTTTCCGGCGGCGACAGCAAATGCGGGCAAAACGCGAAAAAAGATTATCCGGGAGCGCGGAGACCGCCACTCCCGCGAGGTAACAACGGAGATCGTCGGCAAGGTCGGCGGTCGTATCGTATCGGTCGCCGGGGTCGGCGGCGGTTGCTTTGCGGATGATTGCGGCAAGCGGAGCGTCGATGCGATGTCCGAAAAGATGTCTCAGCACCTCCGGCGCGGGCGCGGCTTCGCCGTTTTCGTTGACCGCGAGGCGCAGGGTGGTTATTTCTTCCAAAATAAGCCCGAGAGTGAATACCTCAGAGAAATTCCCGCAAATGCCGTCGCGCAGAGTTTCGGGCGCGAAATAGCGCGGCGTACCGACGATCTTTACATCGGCGCATGCGCCATCGGGCGCGACCTTTTTTGCCAAGCCCCAATCCACAACATAGACTTCGCCGTATTCACCGACCACGATGTTTTCGGGTTTGAGGTCGCCATGAATAATGTTGCGCGCATGCGCGTAGGAAACAGCATCGCAAACTCGCAAGAAAATGTCCAGTCGTTCGCGGATCGCCGCGTCGCTGTCTTTGCCCGAACTTACGATATGGCGCAGACGATGGCGCAGGGTGCGACCGTTCACGAGTTTCATGCAAAGGTGCAGCCCGTTGTGTTCGTCTCCGGCAAGTCCGTAAATCGGCAATATCGCCGGGTGGTCGAGTTGGGCGATGGTCTTGGCTTCGGATATGAAAGAGTCGGTCGCGGTGACCTCCGGGCGCAGGGACTTGACCGCGACGAAGCGCCGGAGGTTTTTATCCTGTGCGACGTAGACGGTGGAAAAGCCGCCCTCGGCAAACTTTTCGACAATCTCATAATGCGTGTGGAGGTCGGCAAGCGGAGCGTGAATGCGCGGCTCCATGTCCGGCTCGCGGTGCGTATATTGAGTTAGCGGAAGATCGCGCTCGCCAATGCTGACATAGATTGTTTCGTAATCAGTCATGCTACGGAACCAGTTTTATATGTTGTCCACACTTCGGACATTCGTGTTTGTCTCCGACTTTCCAAGTATCGGGAAGGTCTACCCCGCAAGCAGGGCAATGCAATATTTTCTTCGGGATTGCGGAAGAATTTGCACCATTTTTCATATCATCGGCAATCGCAAGCAAGCGGCAACGATCTACGAGGGGCAACTGTATAATGGTTTTAAGCAAGCAAGCGGTTACTTCATCAATCTTTCCAATAGAAGTTTCGTGCTGTTCTTTGACAAAATCTCGCGTGAGTTCTTGAATGGCGCGAACGCTTTTTGCACCTACAACTCCTCCATTGCGCCAGTTGGTTAGTGTGTTGCGATCCACTCCCAGCATCGTCGCGGCGTCTCTTTGGGTTATTCCGTTGACATGCATGTATGTAAATAGTTTTTCTGCAATTTTATCCATGATTAGCCTCCTTGCTGTATAAAATATCCCCGAAATCCGCATTTTTCACCCCCTGTCCTTAAAAAATCCTAAAAAAATCCTTATTTTTTTCAAAATTAGGACTTGACACATCATAAAATAGGATTATATTAAGCATTGGTTGATGGGGAAAATCCCAATGGAGGTGAATTTTGAAAAAGAAAACTACGGTATTTAGACCCGCAATTCCCGATGAAAACGGAGTGCTGCGCGCTCGCTTCTCCGAAGTCCTTAAACAAACTGAATTTACACGATCGGCATTCGCCTATAAAGTGATAGAGGCTGGCGTCCAAGCAGTTGCCGATGGAATAAAAAAGCAAGACAAATAAGCGGCGCACTGCCGGGGATTAAGGTGAAGATGAGTTATCGAAGCATGGCGTCGCAATCGTCGATCAGGGAAATCAAGGGTGCTACCTTGTCCATGATCGCCGCCGCGTCCATGCCGTTCGACAAACTCAACGCCACGACCGAGAGCAGTTCGCGCGACAACACGCGGATCGCCCGGTCGTATGACATTAGTCCGAGGTCAACATCACTTATAAGCACCACCTCCTTTCTCCGTCCTGCGACGGTCAAGGCTCCGGTAGTGCGCCGCGTCTTTAATATAGCATCGAAAACGGAACATCACCGGAGGGGTAGGCCAATGTTCTACGGCAAAGATTTCTAAAGCACGATCTCGCGCAGAAGTGGCAAGACTTCCCGCGCGATGGCTGCGGCGTCTTTACCCTCGGACACGCGGCGCGATATTATCGCCCGCACTTCGCGGACATACATGCCGATCGCTCGGTTTCTGTCCATCACTCCAAGAGAAACGATGTCTATGCTTATCACCTCCTTTCTCCGCAGCAATGCGGAAAAAGCCTCCGGTGATGTGCCGTTCCTTAATATAGCACGAGTTCACGCGGGCGGGCAGGGGTTTCCAAGGGCCGCCACAGCGGAGAAAATGTGTTCTCCAGCGCATTTCTCCGTTTTCGCCCTGCCGCTTCTTTTTTGGGAAAGTCTGCCGGAAAGGGGCAGAGGTCAATTTCAGCACGGAGGACAGAGCCTATGATGTAGCGTAAAAAGTATCGAAATCAATGCAAAACGGTGGTTATCACGCCGGGGCACCGACCCCGGCAAATCTCGGAGAATTGGAGGCAAAGAAAAAATGTTGAACATGAGCGCGATAAAGATGGACAAGCGGAAACAACTGCTTGCCGACGCGCGGCGTGCAACGGTGGTGACGTGCGATATGGTGCGTCGGTCGTTCGCGCTCGGTTTGCCGGATTCGCTGGTGTGGGCGGCGGCGGGCGCGGGGCTTGCCGATTACCACAAGCGCACGGGGATCGCGGTCGATCTGCGCGCGGAACTCAAGGGCGAGAAAGTACCCAAAGCGTATTTCGAGGGCTACGATTCCGAAATGTATGCCGGAACGCTTGCCGCAGAACTCAATCGCGCGATGGGCGCGTGAATTTCGATGAATGGATCTATGAAAATGAAGAAGAACAAGATTTACACCGGATGGTTGGTCTCCGAATGCGGACAGTTGGTCCGCGCCACGACTACCGCGACCGCGCCGAATATGGCGCGCTACCTTGCCAACTTCAAGGCGCGGAGGGCGGCACGATGAACAGAGACGAAAAAGGTCGTTTCACGTCCGCACCGAAAAAAGCCGAAAGCGGCGATGAAAAGGTCTATGCGGTCGGCTTCAAGGGCTTCGAGCCGGGGCTGATCTGCCGGGGCAAGCAGTACGCCGAAAATACCGTGTTCGAGGAGCCGGAAGCGCAGTTGTGCAACAAGGGGATGCACTTCTGCGAAAACCCGCTTGATGTGCTTGACCATTATCCGTTGTTGAACGATGACGCAATTCCTAACGAGTTCGCGGAAGTTCAAGCGCTCGCGCCTTGCGAAGGCGATAATAATAAAAAAGTCACAACGCGGCTCAAAATCGGCGCAAAAATTACCTTTTGCGGGTTTGTGAAAGCGGCGGTTGGTTTTTCTATAGACTGGCTAAAAAAGGTTAATTTTTCGGGCGATGGGTCGAAACTCGCCAGTTCGGGCGATGGGTCGAAACTCGCCAGTTCGGGCGATGGGTCGAAACTCGCCAGT
>JAZQWH010000004.1:0-6083 GCA_045632205.1 Eubacteriales bacterium | reverse complement strand
ACACTTTTTTCATCGGTTCGTTCCTCTTCTCGATTCCGTTATCGTCGCTCTCAATCGCTCATACCCGAGCAATTAACAAACAACACGGAATATTATACATAAATTTATTCGGTTTGTCAATAGATATAGAAGATAATTTTTTAAAAATCTTGCATTAAAATTCATATACATTGCATAAATAAACAAAAATATGAATATGGAGGGGATTTGTTTGGGGAATTTATTAGGGGGAACTTTTTGAGAAAAGTTCCCCCTATAACCCCCTCAAAAACTTTTAAAAAAGTTTTTGATTGTTTGATCGAAATTTTTAGTCTGTGCCACTGTCCTTAGATGGTGAAACAGACTTTTTTGTTTCTCTTACAGTTCCAAACAATAGCTGCCGCAGCCATTTTGGTACCACCACCCAAAATGGCCACCAATATTACTTTACCTTTGTATGTGATATTCGCAGAGGCAAACTAACTTTATGGATTTTTTAGGGTTGGTGGCCCCTAAAAAATGTGCGGCAGCAAATCTGTAAGGCTGTCCACAGACAAAAAAGTCTGCACCCCTGACAAACGACAGTGGCACAGACTAAAAATTTCGATTAATCCATCAAAAACTTTTTAAAAGTTTTTGAAAGGGGTGTGGGGAGAAACTTTTTTCAAAAAGTTCTCCCCACAAAAAACTCAAAGTTTTTGAGAGGGGTGTGGGGGGAATCTTTTTTCAAAAAGTTCCCCCCACAAATCCAAATCCGTTCAAATCAACAGCCGGCGAGGGTGGCGACGCTGTAGGAGAGGAGCGTCATGACCGTGCAGGCGATGAGGACGCCTGCGAGGGCGGCGAGGAAGGATTTTTTGGGATCGAGCTTGAGGACGGAGGCGATGAGGGTACCCGTCCACGCGCCTGTTCCCGGGAACGGCACGGCAACGAAGATCATAATACCGAGGTAGGAATACTTTTCGATCTTCTCTTTGTGCTTTTCGACCTTATTTTCGAGCCAATTGCCGACGCGCGCGAAGAATTTGACGCGGCTTTTGGTGAGATAATTGAGGACGGCACGGATAAAGATCAGGATAAAGGGCACGGGCAGGAGATTTCCCGCCGCGCTGAGCAGGAAGGTCTGCCACCACGGAAGTCCGAGGGCAAAGCCGAGCGGAATTGCTCCGCGGCACTCGATGATGGGCAGGAGCGAGCAGAAAAAGACGCAAAGCTCTTCCCCAACGGTCTCCAGGAAAAAGGTTTTGATCGCTTCAACCATAGATGTTTTTTTCCTTTCCTTACGTTTTTATATGTTCGGGCTTACTTGCGCAACACGAGGAAGATGACCACGAGCGAGGCGGTGATGATGACAACCGCGACCGACGTGACGATCGCCGTGCGCAGGACGTCTCGCCTTTTGGCGGTGGGATCGTCTGCGATGGGGCGCGAGGAGGCGCGAATAAATCCGATTTGCTTCAAAATTTTGGAAAGCGGCTTATAGAGCAAAAGAACGATTGCCGCGTTCAACGTCGCTTTGACGAGGTTAAAGGGGAGCAGGATCTTGGGGAGCATCGCGGCAACGACGGCGGTCGTTGTTCCGAGGTAATAGGGCGTGATGAACAGATTTGCCAGCACCATTACGGCGGTGACGGCAAACACGCCCGAGATCAATCCGATCACAGCGCCCTGCATAGACTTGTGAGTCTTGTAGATAAGCCCCGTCACGGCGGCGAAGGTCACCGACGAGAGGATGTTCATAATCAATCCGTAAACGCCCGTTTCGCTGATGGTCGCAAACTCGAAAAGCGGTACCATGACCGCGACGGAAAGTCCCGAGATCGGCCCGAAGAGGAGCGAGCAGAGGATGATGAGCGAATCCTTGAGATCCAGCGTTAAAAACTGCACGGGAATTTTGATGAGTGCCGTGCAAACGTAAGCGAGCGCGCAAAACATTGCGGTCGCGGTGAGTGTTTTCACTTTTTGTGCATATTTAGCCTGTTGCATAAAAAAATCTCCCTTACTTTTTTGTGGGTAGGGAGAAAAAATAGACGGTTGCTCTCGCAAGCCTCCCCGAAAGCAATGCTTTCGGAGAGATTTTTTCTATCTTTTCTCATCCGGACTTTACCGTCGGTACGGGAATTGCACCCGTTCGGCTCCCAATGGAGTTCGCAGACTTTACTGCCGGTATGGAATTTCACCATTCCCCAAAGATAATGTATGTATCGGTTTCTTATTTTGCGTTCGGAACGCTCTTCCAATCGGCGAGGAAGCGTGCAATGCCCGCGTCGGTGAGGGGATGCTTGAGCATCTGATGGTACACCTTGTACGGGATGGTTGCGATGTGCGCACCGCACTTTGCCGCGTCAACCACGTCCTGAGGTCCGCGTACGCTTGCCGCGATGATCTCGGACTTGATGCCGTAGTTATCGAAAATGAGCGCGATATCCGCAATGAGATCCATACCGTTTGCCGCAATGTCGTCCAGACGTCCGACGAAGGGGCTGACGAAGGTTGCGCCTGCCTTTGCGGCAAGAAGAGCCTGCGCCGCGCTGAAAATGAGCGTGACGTTGGTCTTGATGCCCTCAGCGGAGAGGACCTTGGTTGCCTTGAGACCCTCTGCGGTCATCGGGATCTTAATGACGATGTTCTCGTGGATCTTTGCAAGCTCGCGAGCTTCCTTGACCATTCCGTCAGCCTCGAGAGAAATGACCTCGGCACTGATGGGGCCGTCGACGATAGAGGTGATCTCAGCAATAACCTCCTCAAACACTCTGCCCTCTTTTGCAATGAGGGAGGGGTTGGTGGTAACGCCGCAGATGATGCCCCAATCATTGATCTCACGGATCTCGTTGATATTCGCAGTATCAATAAAAAGCTTCATAATTAGCTCCTTTTTGTTAAAAGTTTGACAAAATCAAATGGAAACACAGGGGATGGCAAACACCATCCCCTGTTTGTGAGGCTTTAATTAAGCGAGGATGTTGGAAACGACGCCGGAACCAACGGTTCTACCACCCTCACGGATTGCGAAACGGAGACCCTCTTCGCAAGCGATGGGAGTGATGAGCTCAACAGTCATATCAACGTTATCGCCGGGACGGCACATCTCAACGCCCTCGGGGAGCTCGATGGTACCGGTAACGTCGGTAGTTCTGAAGTAGAACTGAGGTCTGTAACCAGCGAAGAAGGGCTTCTTACGGCCGCCCTCTTTCTCGGTCAGAACGTAAACGTGGCCAACAAACTTGGTGTGAGGATGAACGGAGCCGGGCTTCGCCAGAACCTGTCCTCTTTCGATCTCTTCCTTCGCAACACCGCGGAGGAGAGCACCGATGTTGTCACCAGCCTCTGCCTGGGGCAGGAGCTTGTGGAACATCTCGACACCGGTAACGGTGGTAGACTTCTTCTCATCGGAGAGACCAACGATCTCAACAACGTCGGAAACCTTAACGGTACCACGCTCAACACGACCGGTAGCAACAGTACCACGGCCGGAGATGGAGAAGACGTCCTCGACGGGCATCAGGAAGGGAAGATCTGCCTGGCGCTCGGGAGTAGGAATGTACTCGTCAACCTGAGCCATGAGCTCGAGGATGGGAGCGTACTCGGGAGCGGAGAGATCGGTGTTTGCGGACTCGAGAGCCTCACGAGCGGATCCACGAACGATCGGGAGATCGTCGCCGGGGAAATCGTAAGAAGAGAGAAGATCACGGATCTCCATCTCAACGAGATCGAGGAGCTCATCGTCATCAACGAGGTCGGTCTTGTTCATGAAGACAACGATTGCGGGAACGCCAACCTGACGAGCGAGCAGAACGTGCTCACGGGTCTGCTGGAGAGGTCCGTCGGTACCTGCAACGACGAGGATCGCGCCGTCCATCTGAGCTGCACCGGTGATCATGTTCTTGACGTAGTCAGCGTGGCCGGGGCAGTCAACGTGAGCGTAGTGACGGTTGTCAGTCTCGTACTCAACGTGACGGGTGTTGATTGTGATACCTCTTGCCTTCTCCTCGGGAGCGTTGTCGATCTGGTCGTATGCCAGGAACTCAACGGAACCGGACTTGAGAGAAAGGGTCTTGGTGATTGCAGCGGTCAGAGTGGTCTTACCGTGGTCAACGTGACCGATGGTACCAATGTTAACATGGGGTTTTGTACGTTCAAATGTAGCCTTTGCCATTTTGAATTTCCTCCGTTAATTAGTTTTATAATAAATTTTAATTCAATTCAGTAAAGAATCAGTTCTTTGCGCGCTCTTTGACGATCGCTTCCTGAATGGACTTCGGAACCTCTGCGAAGTGGCTGGGTTCCATGGAATACTGACCGCGGCCCTGCGTCTTGGAACGAAGGTCGGTCGCATATCCGAACATATTGGAAAGCGGCACGTGTGCCGTAACCTCCTGGATACCGGGGGTGGTTGCTTCCATCGAGATGATCTGTCCGCGACGGCTGTTGAAGTCGCCGATGACGTCTCCCATATAATCGTCGGGAACGATGGTTACGACCTTGGTGATCGGCTCGGTGAGGACAGGATCTGCCTTTCTCATTGCTTCCTTGAAAGCCATAGAGCCGGCGATCTTGAACGCCATCTCCGAGGAGTCGACCTCGTGGTAGGATCCGTCGTACAGCGTGACCTTAACGTCAACGACGTTGTAGCCTGCTACGACACCGCACTGCATTGCGCCCTGGATACCTGCATCAACTGCGGGAATGAATTCCTTCGGAATTGCACCGCCCGTAACTGCGTTGATAAACTCATATCCCTTACCGGGCTCGTTGGGAGCAACGGTGATCTTAACGTGACCGTACTGACCGGAACCACCGGACTGCTTCTTGTACTTGCACACGTGGTTGACCTCCTTGCGGATGGTCTCCTTGTATGCAACCTGAGGCTTACCGATGTTTGCCTCTACCTTGAACTCACGCAGAAGTCTGTCTACGATGATGTCGAGGTGAAGCTCACCCATACCTGCGATGATGGTCTGTCCGGTCTCCTCGTCGGTGTAGGTACGGAAGGTGGGGTCCTCCTCTGCGAGCTTCGCGAGAGCCAGGCCCATCTTCTCCTGTCCTGCACGGGTCTTGGGCTCGATCGCAACGCTGATAACAGGCTCCGGGAACTCCATCGACTCGAGAATGACGGGATGCTTATCATCACAGAAGGTATCTCCCGTGGTGGTATTCTTGATACCGATCGCAGCCGCAATATCACCTGCGTAGCAGCAATCAATATCCTTTCTTTCGTTTGCGTGCATCTGGAGAATACGTCCCAGACGCTCGGTCTTGCCCTTGGTGGAGTTGTAAACAACGTCACCTGCATTGACACAACCGGAGTATACGCGGAAATAGCAAAGCTTTCCAACGAACGGGTCGGTCATGGTCTTGAACGCCAGAGCCGAGAAGGGCTCGGTGTCCGAAGACTGTCTTACCTCTTCCGCATCGGTCTTGGGGTTGATTCCCGCGATCGGAGGAATGTCGGTAGGAGCGGGCATAAAGTCGATGACCGCGTCCAGAAGCTTCTGGACACCCTTGTTACGGTAAGAGGTACCGCAAACAACGGGAACGATCTCGTTGGCAATGGTTGCCTTACGGAGTGCTGCCTTGAGCTCCTCAACGGAGATCTCCTCGCCCTCCAGATACTTCTCCATCAGATCGTCGTCGGTGGAAGCGATCGCCTCAACCATCTGCTCGCGGTACATCTGTGCCTGCTCGAGCATATCCTCCGGAACTGACTCAACGCGCATATCCTTACCAAGCTCGTCGTAGTAGACGTCTGCTTCCATGGTCATCAGGTCGATGATTCCGCGGAAGGTCATATCCTTTCCGATGGGGAGCTGGATCGGAACTGCGTTTGCGCGCAGTCTCTGATGAATCATATCAATTACACGGTAGAAGTCCGCGCCCGTGATGTCCATCTTGTTGACGTAGATCATACGCGGTACCTTGTATTTGTCAGCCTGACGCCATACGGTCTCAGACTGAGGCTCAACGCCTCCCTTTGCGCACATAACGGTGACTGCACCGTCAAGGACACGCAGGGAACGCTCTACCTCTACGGTAAAGTCAACGTGGCCGGGGGTATCGATGATGTTAATTCTCATACCCTTCCAGAAACAAGTGGTTGCAGCAGA
>JAZQWH010000003.1:0-4584 GCA_045632205.1 Eubacteriales bacterium | reverse complement strand
ACGCCTGCGCGGTCGCGGAGTGGCGGTACGGTGCAGGACGCGGCACCAAAAACATGGTTTTTCTTACCTTTGGAACGGGGATGGGAGCCGGGCTGATCCTTGACGGAAGGCTCTACGCGGGCACCTCGGATATGGCAGGCGAGATCGGGCACGTGCGGATGGAGGCGGACGGGCCGATCGGATACGGCAAGCGCGGCTCGTTTGAGGGCTTCTGCTCGGGAAGCGGAATCGCGCAGATCGGTCGCGCAATGGCAAGCGAGGCTCTCGCACGCGGACAGGCGGTTTCGTTTTGTCGGGGAGTTGATTTTCTTTCCTCGATCAACGCAAAAACGATCGCCGACAGCGCCAATGCAGGGCACGCCGACGCGCTCCGCGTCTATGAGATCTGCGCCGAAAAGCTCGGTGCGGGGCTTTCCATTCTCATCGACGTCCTCAACCCCGAAGCGATCGTGATCGGGAGCGTTTTTTTACGCGCCGAAAATCTCCTTCGCGAAACGATGCAACGTGTCATTGAACGCGAGGCTCTCCCTCACGCGTACAGCGTTTGTCGCGTCCTCCCTGCCGCCCTCGGCGAGCAGCTTGGCGATTACGCAGCGCTCTCCCTCGCCGCAGGTACAGACTAACGCAAAAGATTTGTGAACGAGTTGTTTTAGTTTTCCCTCGCACATCTTACAATTAATAATTAATATAGAGGTAATTATGATTGAATTATACAAGCAAAATCCCGCGTTGGAGGCGTGCAAAGCAAGCATTGAAGCCGCGAAGGAGTTGATGATCGAAACCTATCGCAAGGGAGGCAAGCTTTTGCTCTGCGGAAATGGCGGAAGCTGCGCAGACTGCGACCACATCGTCGGCGAGCTGCTCAAGGGCTTCCTGCTCCGTCGAGAGATCTCACAGGATCTGCGCGAAAAGATCGAAAAAGCAGGGTTAGAGGATGCTAACTTTCTTGCGGACAACCTGCAAATGGGGCTTCCTGCCATCTCCCTGCACTCGCAAAGCGGACTTTTCACCGCATTTGCCAACGACGTGAGTGCCGATACGGTCTACGCGCAAACGCTTCTCGGCTTGGGACGAGAGGGAGACCTTCTCATCGCAATTTCGACCTCCGGAAACTCCAAAAACGTGGTCTATGCGGCGGCTTTGGCAAAGGCGATCGGCATCAAGGTGCTGTCTCTGACGGGTGAAAAGGAGAGCCGCCTCTCGCATCTGAGCGACGTGACCATCCGCGTTCCCGCCACCGAAACCTACCGCGTGCAGGAGTATCATCTCCCCGTATATCACTACCTCTGTGCCGAGATCGAGGCAGAATTCTTCGCAAAATAATATAACGAGAATAATTCTTATTCTATAAAAATGATCATTTTTTTACAATAAAGGAGGCTTTTTAGCATGAAAACGATCTCTTTGAACGGAAAATGGCGGCTTTGGGGACGTTCCACAACGGACGCAACCCTTGATCGCATTGAGATCCCGGACGCAACCGTTCCCGGTATGGCTCAGCTTGAGCTTTCGCGCCTCGGCATTCTTCCAAAGGATCTCTATATGGGTATGAACATCACCGAGACCGAAAAATACGAGGATTGGGAATGGTGGTACGAGCGTGAGTTTGAGGCTCCCGCCGATCACGACAGAGCCTTCCTCGTTTTTCGCGGCGTAGACTGCTTTGCCGAGTATTTTCTCAACGGTGAGCGCATCGGCGAGAGCGCAAATATGCTGATCCCTCACGAGTTCGACGTTGCTAACCGTCTGAAGACAGGCAAAAATCTTCTCACCGTGCATCTGCGCGCTCCAAAGCTTGTAAATCACGGCGAGCAATTCGATCTTTTCACGATGGCAAACCTCGGTGCATTCAGCTTCAAGGGACCCGAAGCGGTCTATGCCCGTCGCCCCGCCCACACCTACGGCTGGGATATTATGCCCCGTGCGATCACCTGCGGTCTGTGGCGCGACGTCGAGCTCGAATTGCGCGATTCCATCCGCTTCTCCGATCTTTATTTTGATACGCGCTACATCCCCGTGGAGGGAAATCTTCGCCTTGTCTACTGCACCGAAAGCGCGCTTTCCGATTTTTGTGACGTTGACATTGAGGTAGAATGCGCCTGCCGCGACCATCACGTCAAATTCTGCCGCAAAAAGATCCCCTTCAAGGCAGGTCTCATCAAGATCCCCTTCAAGAACCCCTATCTCTGGTGGCCCTACGGCTACGGTGATCCCAACCTTTATCAAGCCACCGTCCGC
Organism: Eubacteriales bacterium; assembly: GCA_045632205.1. Lineage (GTDB taxonomy): Bacteria > Bacillota > Clostridia > Oscillospirales > CAG-272 > UMGS1865. The sequence continues at coordinate 2,346 of JAZQWH010000003.1, read as the reverse complement.
ATCTACTCACGCGGCACGCTGATCCACGAGGTCAACACGCGCTTTGCCGTCCGCTCGTTGGAGCTTGACCGAACCGATGTGGCAAATCCCGCACACGGAAAATTCCGCTTCCTCATCAACGGCACCGAAATCATGGCAAAGGGCTCGAACTGGGTTCCGATGGACGCGTTCCATTGCCGCGACAAGGCGCGCTACGCAAAGGCGCTTGAGCTTGTCAAGGATATCGGCTGCAACATTCTGCGCTGCTGGGGCGGAAACGTCTACGAGGACCACGAATTCTTTGATTTCTGTGACGAAAACGGCATTATGGTATGGCAGGATTTCTCCATGGCGTGCTTCAATTATCCGCTTGACGAGAAAATGGAAGCGGCGATCCGCGAGGAGGCTGCCTACGTTGTCCGCGAATACCGCCATCATCCCTCTATCATTCTCTGGAGCGGAGACAACGAGATCGACTTATGCATCTATATGAAGAGCGTCAAGATTCCGCTCCCCTCGCACAATCGCATCAACCGTCAGGTTCTGCCCGAGGTCGTTGCACGCCACGACGTAAACCGTCCCTATCTCGCAAGCTCGCCTTTCTATTCCGACGAGGTTGCCGCCGACCGCTCTCTCCAGCCTGCCGAGCAGCATCTCTGGGGCTCGCGCGACTACTTCAAGAGCTACGAATACCGCTCCTGCCCCGCGCATTTCATCAGCGAATGCGGCTACCACGGCTGTCCCTCTCCCGAATCGATCAAAAAATTCATCACCCCCGAGCGTGTCTGGCCCTATTTTGACAACGAGGAATGGATCCTCCACTCCTCCGATCAGGACGGGCAGGACAAACGCGTGATGCTGATGCACGACCAGGTCATCCAGCTCTTCGGCGAGGTTCCCGACAATCTCACGGACTACTCCTTCGCCTCGCAGGTCTCGCAAGCGGAGGCGTTCAAGTATCTCATCGAGCGGATGCGTGTTGCGCGTCCGCAAAAGAGCGGCATCATCTGGTGGAATCTTTTGGACGGATGGCCGCAAATGTCCGATGCCGTCGTCGATTACTACTATGACAAAAAGCTTGCCTACCACTACATCAAGCGCTCGCAAGCCCCCTTTGCCATCTGCGCCGACGAGATCGCAAAATGGAAGCTTCGCCTCTACGCCTGCAACGATACGCTCACCGAAAAGCGCGGACACCTGCGTGTGTTCGACATCGAGACCGACGAAACGCTCGCCGAGCTTGATTTCACCGCCGCTGCAAACGCCTCCACCGAGGTCGCCTCTCTCCCCGTCTATTACTCCGACAAGCGCTTCCTCGTCTTTGCCTACACCGTCGACGGGGTGACCTCCTACAACCACTACCTCTGCGGCTTCCCGCCCTTCGATCTCTCCACCTACAAGGTGTATATCGAAAAATACGCGAGCCTTGCAGGATTTTAAGTTTTTTAGGTTTATTAGGGGGAACTTTTGCAAAAGTTCCCCCTATGACCCCCTCAAAAACTTTAAAAAAGTTTTTGGGTTAATTGGATTAGTTAGTCTGTGCCACTGACGGTAGTTAAGGGTGCAGACTTTTTTGTTTGCGGACAGTTTTTTAGATTTGCTGCCGCACATTTTTTAGGGGCCACCAACCCTAAAAAATCACCGATATTACTTTACCTGTGGGGGATGAATGATTGCCCCCGATAGGGATGATTGTGCGGATACGTTCTCCTCATCCGTCACGCCTTGCGGCGCGCCACCTTCCCCGCTGGGGAAGGCTATTGAGTGCAGTGCAAACATACTTTTTTACCGCATCGTGACCGAGCCGGGGGTAAACTAACATCGGTGGCCATTTTGGGTAGCGACGCGGCGATGCGGTAATGAATGATATGCCGGGGGCATATCAGAACCGCATCATGACCGAGCCGCAGCGAGAAGTGGTACCAAAATGGCTGCGGCAGCAATTGTTTGGAACTGTAAACAAAACAAAAAAGTCTGTCTCACTGCCTAAGGACAGTGGAACGGACAAAAAAAGCCAATTCACCCAAAACCTTTTGTAAAAGGTTTTGAAAGGGGTTTGGGGGGCGAACCTTGCGAAGCAAGTTCGCGGTCGCTTGCGACCTTCACTTCTTCCTTAAAAAGTTTTCCCTATCCCCAAAGGAAAACTAATATCGGTGAGCGTTTAGGGTGGAGGCAACGTTGCCGCCCCTGTCGAGGGAGTTGTCCGCGCGAAAAAAGCAAACCGTCTTTCTTTTTGTACTTTATGAACAAAATATTTTGATAAAGATAAGATATTTATGCCAATTGACATCAACGGAAAAGCGTGGTAAAATAAGGGTGGTTCATTTTTTAATAATTATGAAAGGAAGGTAATGAAAAAAATGAAAA
>JAZQWH010000002.1:0-42682 GCA_045632205.1 Eubacteriales bacterium | reverse complement strand
ATGGCGAAGGCGTCGTAAAAATAAAAGGCAATATCATTCCATAGCGGTTTGATATTGCCTTTGATATTTAAGTCAATCTTTATTACATTCCACAATATTTATACTATCCTTTTGGGGAGCAAAAATATGTGTTTCGCCAAGCTTTTCAGTTTTCGCACTGAATCTTTTACGATACTGTGTCAAGAGCTCGCCTTCCTTTGAACACGTTGATAAAAGAAAGGCAAATCTGAATTCGTGAGCGCGAAGCTCATAGCACTCCTCGGGGTCGGGACCGCAGGACTTACTTCCGAGACCGCGCATGGCATAATCAATATACAGATAATTCTCGTCCGACTTATTCAACTCATTGCGGTGTCTTGCGCTTATAAGATTCTCCAAGTCAAAATCGTGATAAGAGAATGCAAAGCTATTTGATCCTATAACGGACAGCGAAATTTTATTATTTCCAACCTTGACGAAGCGAGTGTCTACTCTCGTTCCGTTTTCCTGAGGGATATCGTAAAGGAAATTCATATCTTCAATATTCTTTTCATACAGTCCGAAATTACAATGCTCACAGCTGTCAACGTAACATTCATCCTCTCCACGTCCGTACCAGAGCGCCCGGGACATAGTCTTATCAAGAGTAAACACGAGACCTATTCTTGGAACCGTTTCCGCAAATTTTCCGTAAGGCTTTCCGTGAATATTTACGAATATATCTCCGTTTCCGTATACCGTATAGACTATATCAATATCAAAGCCTTCGTAGGCAGAAGGCGGAGTCCACTTACCTACTACGCTCACCGAAACCGAACCGTCGTTCTGCCTTTCTGTGCTTATATTCAAGGGCATCAGCTCAAAATGGCGGTACAGAGCTTTTTGCCACTCTTTTATCCATCGTTCGCTGAATTTAACGATACCATCATTATCTATGGGGGCGCGGTACAGATTAAGCTTTACGGGTTTACTAAGTATAACCTTGTTATTCTTTTGTAAGTATGAGATAAGTCCATTGGCGATCTTTAGCGTAAAGGCATCATTTTTCAGTGTTATTTCACTATTCGTTTCCTCGATCTGAACACTCGCCTTTACTGATACATACTCTTCCTTTTCCTTCTTAATTCCAAGAGATACCTGCTTATAGGCAACTTCAAGGCCGAACTCGTCATAGAACCGCAGATTGGCAAAATATTCAGCGCCCGCAACGGGCTCGCTGACGCTCGTATCAATATTCAGCTCGGCACTATTATAAGGTGCGATAGGCGGAAGCTTCATTTCACCGGATTTTATTGGAAGGTAATCCTCCGCAAGCTCCCACTTAAGCGTAAGATAATCAAGAGAACGGAAATCGTTAGTATTCATAAGCATTATCTTTCCATCCTTGTAGGAAACATAGGTAGGCGCAAGGACGTTTTTACATTCTTTGAGTGTAGCCTTTGGAGTACCGTCAGAGGTACAGTAACCGTCCATAGAGAAATTAGACCAATGGTAGACTTCACCCGAAAAATCTCCACCGTACTTGTAAAAGACGTTTCCGTCGGCGTCCTCACTGTAAAATCCGTGGTTCTTGAACTCCCAGACGTATCCACCGCAGATATGTCTGTTACGGTATACGTAATCCCAGGTGTCCTTCATAAGTCCCGGACTGTTGCCCATGGCGTGTCCGTATTCCAGCATCATTACGGGATTTCCATCGGTGGGGAAACTCATAAGGGTTTCCATGGTTTGGTATCCGCATGCGCGGAATTCGCTTATCTTCGGTTCATGTCCGTTATCACCCGTATGCATAACCGGGGTCTTTCCAACCTTTGCTTTCAGATATTCAAAGCATCTGTAAAGATTTTCTCCGTTGCCGTTTTCATTTCCGAGAGTCCATATTGATATACAGCTTTCGTTTTTGTCTCTTTCATACATACGGCTGACTCTGTCAATATACGCCTGATACCACCGGGGCTGCTTTGAGAAATATCCCATGTCACCGCACGTGTGCGCTCCGTGAGTTTCAATGTCGGCTTCATTCATAACGTATATTCCAAGTTCGGTACACATTTCATAAAAGGCGGGATTGTTGGGATAATGGGCGCAACGTATGGCGTTCATATTGTGGTCCTTGATAAGCTTTAACTCACGTTCAATACGCTCTACCGTGATGGCGCGACCGTTCCTTGGGTCGTGCTCGTGGCGGTTTATACCCTTAAGGGTTATCTGACTACCGTTAAGAAGTATCTTGTTTTTAACAATTTCAAATTCAGCAAATCCTACCTTCTTCGTATGAATTTCTAAAACTGCATCGTTTTGAAGCAATTCTATTACAACCTCATAGGTGTGAGGCTGCTCTGCATTCCAACAAATGGGAGTTTCTATGGCAAATTCAAAGGATACGTTCTTTTTTGCGTTGACCGTTTGCGTCATACCGTCAACCGAAACTCTTACGCTTGCATCAGAGAGAATATTTCCGCCCAAATTTATATCTGCATATATAGAGTCGCCTTTAGCTTTTATGCGGTAATCCCATATATAGGTACCATTCAAGGTATAGAGCATAACATCTCTGAAAATTCCGCTGGCGAGAAGCATATCCTGATTTTCAAGATAGGTTCCGTCCGAGTAGGTGAATACCTTGACGGCAAGGAGATTTTCACCCTCGCAAATAATCTCTGTAACGTCAAATTCCGCAGGCATTCGGCTCCCCTTTGAAAATCCTACGTATTCGCCGTTAAGATAAACGAAAAATGCGCAATCAACGCCGCCAAAATAAAGAATTTTTCGCCCGCCTTTGCTTGTCTTGAAGACTTTTCTGTAGTATCCAACGGGATTATAATTTCCCACGTAAGGTGGAACTAAAGGAATTGGGTATCTTACGTTTGGGTACAGCGGTTCGGAATATCCGTGATATTGCCACATTGAAGGCACGGGCAGAATATCCCATTCCCTGTCATCATAGTCGCTTCTGTAAAAATCCTTAATATTGTCTTTTTCACACCAGCAAAATCTGTAGTCTCCGTTAAGGTCAAGTATCAGCTCTGACTCCAACCTGTTTTTATAAAAAACTCCTTTATGAAGTGATGGAATTACAGTAGCTCTCGGAGCAAGTCTGTTTTCTTGTATAAATTCAGGATTATACAATCTTTGATCTTCAAATGTTCCCATAAGTTATCTCTCCTGATGTATTTTTGTCCATTATAATGGAAAAATCAATTTTTTCTATTGCAAAACAACTGTTTTATATGTTATAATAACACTATTAATGGTGCGGAGGTCAGCTTATGTATAACATTTACACCACTGATATGGCTTTTGAGCAGTGTGCCCCTGATAAAACTAAAATTGATTGTATTATTCCATATTCGGTACTTCACTTCGTGTTATCGGGAGAGGGATATATTAACGGTCAAAAAGTCACAACGGGTACCGTTTTCATATCTTTTGAGAATAACAGAATGAATTATTATCCCTCAAAAAACGATCCTTGGAGTTACATTTACGTAAGATTAATGGGTGATGAAATAAAAAAGGCGTTTCAAGAGCATAATTTCAATTTAGGCTTATCAGTAGTACCGTTCTCCGATACGGAAAGTCTTTTTCAGATTTTATCCCTTTATCAAAAGTTGTCATACGATGGCGATCCAACCGCAAAAAAAATAATTGCAAATGCCATTTTTCTTTTATTCAAGAAAGAATATCCGATAGCCTTAACCAAAAGCATGCCCAGGCAGCACGTTGAATGCATTGCAAAATTCATTAAAGAAAATTACTATAAAAAGCTTACCATAGAGGAAATAGCGAAAAAATTTTACTTGAACAAAAATTATATCCGTACAATATTTGTTCAACAGGTGTGCATTTCACCCAAGCAATACCTGCAAAAAATCAGAATGGAGCGAGCAGCTTTTTTGCTCATTGATACAGATGAAGATATTTCACTGATCGCAAAATCTGTAGGCTATGACGATGCGCTTCTGTTTTCAAAAATGTTCAAGCAACATTACAGTATCTCTCCTCAAAAGTACAGAAAAAAAAACAAGATATAAAATTTTCAAAAAATTGTTGTCCTTTCTTGACCACACTACTGAGCGGCAGCCCAATCATCCAAGACGGCAAGCTCGTCGGTGCGGTCACGCACGTGCTTATCAACGACCCCACCACGGGGTATGGGATTTTCATTGAAAATATGCTAAATGCGGCAAATATGCCCATGGCGAAGGCGTCGTAAAAATAAAAGGCAATATCATTCCATAGCGGTTTGATATTGCCTTTTTTATTAACTCGGATTAACCGTTTTACATACGACAAGCGATTTTTTTGCTTCGGAAATAGGGCAAAGATTTTTTTGAGTTCCGTCTATTGCACCAAAGAAGTTAAGCGACTCAGCCTTAAACATATCGTTACGCCGTGTATTTGCGCAAACGGTTTCCCACTTCCCTTTTTCTCGCGTATATATTTTTAACTCATATTCATCCCATGTAGAGAAGGTAAGCACCATCTGTCCGTTAGTACCAAGCAGTGTCATAGTACGGGTACGCGGAGACTGGAAAAAGTCAAGATGTACATTTGCAAGACAACTCGGAAATTTAACCGATATTTCAACCGTATCAGGAGACTCAAAGCCAAGCTCGCCGTACGAACCGAAAAATCCGTTACATGATACAGGCTCTTCTCCCGCAAGATATATTGCAAGGTCGAGATCGTGTATAAGCTCAAATGCTCCCGAATACTTAACGTAATACGTTGATAAATAATCGGGCCGCACATCGGGAAAATGCTCTCCCATCATAGCGCGAATAGAGACAAGCTTCCCGATCTCTTTGTTATCAAGACGGCGTTTAAGTTCACAAATACCTTCGTGAAATCTGAAGCAGAATCCCACTTCAACGGTTATACCTTTTTCCTGAGCAAGAGAGGAAAGCTCGTCAATTCCGTCAAGAGAATCCGACAAAGGCTTTTCAAGGAAAACGTGCTTTCCATGCATTACAGCCGCAAATGCCTGCTCTACGTGACAACGGGTCGGGGAAAGTATATAGACACAATCCGCATCGGTATCAAGCCCTTCATCAAAGGAAGCTACTGTTTCTCCGTCATATATTTTTGCAAGCTCTGCCATTTTTTCAGCATCGGGGTCAAAAAATACAAATCTTTTAATACCCAACTCAAAAAGACATTCCGCATGTCTTTTTCCGATAGAACCGCATCCAACAATAAATATCTTACGGTCTTTTACTGCCATGACGAAAATCCTCCGTCAACCGCAAGATTTATGCCCGTAACGTAATCGGATGCACTGCTTGCAAGAAAGAGTGCCGCGCCCTTTATATCACTTCCGATACGCCCCATATGTCCAAGTGCAGTACGGTCACTGTAAAGCCTTACAAATTCAGCCGGAAGCTCTCCTTTATCAAATCCGCCGGGAGATATGCAATTTACGTTTACACCGTATGGTGCCATAACCGCCGCCAAGTCACGTGTCAATGATATTACACCGCCCTTTGCCGCCGCATAATCAACCGGTTGCTCCATCTTATTTGCTTTATAGTACATTCTGCGATCACGACCGACCATTCCCGCAATAGAGCCTATATTGATTATCTTACCGAAGCCCTGTGACTTCATATATGCTCCAACAGCCTTGCACACAAAAATAGTTCCCGTAAGATTTACGTTAATCATATTGAAAATATCCTTATACGGACGGTCAAAAATATGTCCCTCGGAGGCACCACTTCCGCCGCCGGAATTATTTACAAGGATATCGATATGTCCTTGCCACTCCATTGCACTTTTCGCAAATGCTTCAACGCTTTCGCAAGACGTTACGTCAAGGGAGAGCCCCATTGCCTTTACCGAATATTTTTCTTCAATTTCAGCGGCAGCCTTATTTGCCTTTTCTATCTGGCGGCTTGTAATAATAATATCACATCCGTATTCCGCAAATACCTCTGCCATATCTCTGCCAAGCCCCGCCACAGCTCCGGTAACTATAGCTACTCTACCCTTTAAATCAAACATTTGATTATGTATCCTTTCGATTATCCGATATTTCAATTAATTTTTAAAATTTAAATCAATTGATGATTTATTATAATTCAATTTTTTATTCAATACAATCATTTTTTTGACCTATTTTTTACTCTCATTGACTTATGATAAAAAGTATGCTATAATATAAGCCAAGCTATATTCATAGGAGAATAAAATGTACGATATTACCGTTAACCAAAAAGGAAAAGACAATTTTTATAAAATATGGCATACACCGAAAAAAAACACCTTTCTTTTTATAGAATCCGGAAAAGGAAGTATCGTTTTCCGTGACAAAAGCTATCCTCTGCAATCAGGAGTGCTTTGCTATATAGGTAAAAACAAATACCATTATACCTTTCCAACTAAACCTATGGAATACACAAGAAGTAAACTGTTCTTAGAATCAAATATATTGGATAGCTTAACACACGTACTTGGCAATTATCCAAACTTTACAGAGCTTTTTAACGAAGATGCGATCATCTTTTCTATTCTTGGAGAAAACGATAAAAACGCGGTCCGAGATATTTTCGACACGTTAAATAGTTTATCGGAAGATTCAAAGTATATCCAAGCCGAAATATCATCTGCGGCCATTCGGCTTATGATCATTCTTACAAAAAATGCAATTACAGAAGCAAGACCCGAACCCAATTCTCTCCAAACCGTTATAAACTTTATCAATCAACATATTTCTGAAGATATTTCAATCGATAAAATAAGCGAGATATGTTATATAAACAAGTATTATCTCTGCAGGTTATTCAAAGGAAAGATAGGTATTACCGTTATGGACTATATCGTACAAACAAGAATAACTATGGCAAAAGAGCTATTAAAAAAGGAGGACATATCTGTCACTCAGGTGAGTACCCTATGCGGATTTTCAAGTCCATCTTATTTTTCAAGAATTTTCAAAGAGAAAACGGGCTATTCTCCGTCCGCGTACAGAAATCAAAAAAATACGGGTATTGATGTGTCACAAATATGCCGTATCAAAACGTGAGGCGCTTGGAATGACTAATTCCATGCCTCACCACATTCCCACGGACGAAGAAATACAAAAAGCGAAACGTTTAATAAAAAACAGTACAAATTTTGTTGTCCCTACTTGACCACACTACTGAGCGGCAGCCCAATCATTCAGGACGGCAAGCTCGTCGGTGCGGTCACCCACGTGCTGATCAACGATCCGACTACGGAGTATGGGATCTTTATTGAGAATATGGTAAACACGATGCCGGCGCAGACAGAGAAAAAAACTGCATAAAAAGAGGCGATCTCACCGTTTGGTGGGGTCGCCTCCTTCATAAATAGCAATCCTGTTATAGAAAATCCGAGTCACCCGTGCTATAATAACGGTGAAAATCCGTTTTTTGTGAGGTTTTGCGATGCTGATCACCGATGCTTCCAAATTAAAAGACTTCGCCTCCGATCGACGTGTATGGCAGGGGATTCCCGGAATTGCCCGCACGCCGCGCGGACGCATATTCGTCTCCTTCTATTCCGGCGACACCAAAGAGACCTTTGGGAACTTTGCCGCCCTCATCCGCTCCGACGATGAGCTTCGATACAGTGAGCCTATCGCGGTCGCCTGCAAGTCGGGTGCCTTCCGTTGCTTCGACCCCGTGCTTTGGATCGATCCCCTAAAGCGACTTTGGTTTATATGGAACGTGATGCCCGGTGAGGAGGTTTGGGGCGCCCTCTGCGAGGATCCCGACGCCGACGAGCCGGTATGGTCACGTGAATTTTATATCGGAAGAGGCGTGATGATGAACAAGCCCACCGTGCTCTCCACCGGCGAATGGCTCTTCCCCATTGCGATCTGGAAGCCCGATCTCCTCGCCAATCTCCGCAGACGCGGGCTGACGGAGGAGGACGTGGCGGCATCCTACGTTTACAAGACCTCCGACAACGGGCAAAGCTTTCACCGTCTCGGCGGTGCGGACGTCCCCAACCGCTCCTATGACGAGCATATGGTCTATGAAATGAACAACGGCGTGCTTCGTATGCTCGTCCGTCTCAATCGCGGAATCGGCGAGAGCTATTCCTACGATCGGGGACATCAATGGAGCTGTGGACGAAAGCTTTCTCTGTGCGGTCCCTCCTCCCGCTTCTACGTCGGCAAGCTCCCCTCGGGACGCGTGCTTCTGATCAACCACGCCACCTCCGACACGAGAAGTCATCTGACGGCGTATCTTTCGGAGGATGACGGTATGACCTTCCCCTATTCCCTGCTGCTTGACAGTCGCAAAAGCATCTCCTATCCCGACGTAACGGTTGGCGAGGGCGGTGTCATCCACGTCGTCTACGACCGCGAGCGAGGCTGCTTTCTCTCCGGCTTAGAGGAGGCATATGCCTCCGCGCGCGAGATCCTGGTCGCACGGATCACCGAGGATGAGATCCTTTGCGGTGCGCTGAGCGACCCCGAAAGCTATCTTTGCCGCGTGGTCTGCAAGCTTTCCCGTCTTGCAGAGGGCATCCCAAACCCCTACCGAACGGTCACGGGAGGCTGTGAGACGCTTGCACAGGAGCTTCTCGACGATCCCGACACCGACCCCATCGAGGCACTTTTCGAGCGTTTTCCGCCCAATTGCGTTGCGCCCTACACGCAGGATTTCAAAAAGCTCGATGCTCTGATCGCGCAATTTGAGGCAAGCGAGCGGCGAGATCGCACGATCCTGCAAGCGATCATTGAGCGGCTCACCTCCGCGCCCGAGCCTGCCAAAAGCGCCCCTATTTACACGCGCATTTGCGAATACGTGGAGGAGCATCTTTCCGAGGATATTCCGATCTCGCAAATCGCACGGGATCTGCATCTCAGCGTCTATTATCTCTCTCACGTCTTCAAATCCGAAACGGGCACAACGGTAACCGAATACCGCAACGAGCTGCGTATGACGCGCGCAAAGCTCCTCCTGAAGAACACCGACCTCAGGATCTCACAGATCGCGTGCGAGGTGGGCTTTGGAAGCGCCTCGTACTTCACCGAAACGTTTACGCGCACGGAACGGATCTCTCCTCAAAAATACAGAAATCTGCACAAGGAGGTATGACAGTGTATCTTGCAATGGATATGGGCACGACCAACACAAGGCTTTGGCTGTGCAAGGGGAATACAATACTTGACCGAAGAAAAGCTCCGCTCGGCGCAGGGCTTGGCAAAACGGAGGGCAGGGCGACCTTGCTCGCACGTCTGCGCGCCGTCATCCTCGACCTCCTGCAATCAAACGGCTGCAGCGAGGATGCGGTGGAATGCATCCTCACCTCGGGAATGTCGGGAAGCGAGATGGCACTGTGCGAGATCCCTCACGTCTCCCTCCCCTCGGATCTCTCAAGCGTGGCAATGAGTGTTTGTGAGAGAAGGATCCCCGAGCTGACCGCGATCCCCATCCGATTCGTTCCCGGACTGAAAAAAACGGCAAACGGCAGACTCTGCGATCTGATGCGCGGTGAGGAGACCGAGCTGATCGGCATCCTTTCCGCATTACCCGCGGGACAGGCCTGCACGATCCTGCTCCCCGGCACGCACAACAAGATCATCCGCATCGGCGAGCACGGCGAGATCCTGGATTTTGCCACCACGCTCAGCGGAGAGCTGCTCGATATGGCGGTCACGAAGAGCATTTTGTCGGGCGCGGTCTCACACGACTTTACGATCTCCGAGACCGGTGTCCTTCGCGGTGCGGCGTATGCTGCGGAACACGGCTTGAATGCCGCGCTCTTCCACGTACGCGTGATGGAGAAAAACGGACGCCCCACCGACGCTCTCTCCTCCTTCCTCTGCGGTGCGATCCTGCGTGAGGACTGCCCGCTCATTTGCCGCTACGCAGGCACGTCTCCCATTTTCATCGGCGGAAGTCAACGGCTCGGACGGATCTACGAGATCCTTCTGGAAGAGCATTCCGCAACCCTTTTGCCGCAGGAATGCACCGATGCGGCGGTCGTTTGCGCCTTGCAAAAAATTTATGCCGTCTCCCGTGCCCATCTCGCGCGCGAGCGCATTCTCGGGGCGATCCATAGCGAACGACTCATTTCGATCCTGCGTGCCCCCGATCGAGAAACCCTGATCCCTGCGGCAGAGGCACTCTATGCGGGCGGGATCCGTCTGCTTGAGGTCACCTTCGACCGCTCCGGCAAAATTGCTCCCGATCAGATCGGTGAGATGATCGCGTGTCTCAATCAGAATTTTGACGGACGGATGCTCGTCGGAGCGGGTACGGTCACGTCACCCGAGGAGGTCCTGATCGCGTTTGAGGCAGGCGCATCCTTTATCATCTCTCCCAACTGCGACGCCGAGATCATCGCGCTGACAAGAAGGCTCGGAATGGTCTCCATACCTGCGGCATACACGGCAACCGAGATTGCGGCAGCGCTCAAGCACGGCGCCGATTATATCAAGCTCTTCCCTGCAGACCGTGTCACGGGCGGATACCTCAAGGCGATCTGCGCGCCCCTCTCCGACGCAAAGCTCCTCGCGGTTGGCGGCGTAACGGCAGAAAACGCAAAAGCCTTCCTTGATATGGGCTTTTACGGAGTTGGCGTTGGATCGAATCTATATAACAAACAGCTGATCAATGCAAGGGATTATCGATCCTTAAAGGAGCTTGCGAAAAAATACGTTGCGGCGATAAAGGACGTTGCCCCTATTTGAACACACGCGCCCTGCAATCGGGACGGCAAGCTCATCGGCGCGGTCACCCACGTGCTGATCAACGATCCCACCACGGGGTACGGGATCTTTATTGAGAATATGCTCAATGCCGTCAATCTCCCTATGGCGAAGGCGTCGTAAAAAAAATCGAATAAAAAAGTTGTCCCTATTATAACGTGCCAAACGAGCGCGCTATATAGGGACAACCGTTTTTGTCCGAAAAATATTATTTTGTGTGTAACGGTGTTGTCCCTATGATAACACACCGATATTCCTTGGATCATACCGATTATCATAAGCGAAACGGTTCGGGATCGTTTTTTACCACTCGCTGGGCGGCATTCCGCAAATCTGCTTGAACACCTTACTGAAATAATAGAGATCCGAGAAGCCGCAGCGCTCCGCGACCTCGGTGACCGAAAGTCCGCCGACGGAGAGCAATTGTCTTGCGTATTCGATCCGCTTGAGCGTGAGGTAGCGCCCCGGGGTGGTCTGAAAGGACGCACGGAAGAGATCGCGGAATCTGCGATCGCAAAGTCCGCTCGCACCGATCGCCTCGGCAAGGCAGCCGTCCTCTGCAAAATGACGGTCGATATAATTTTTTGCGGCAAGCATACGCCCATCCTGCGGCGCGTACGCCCTCGCCCGTATTTTTTCATACGCGTCGCAAAGCTCGTAGAGCAGTGCCAGCACGCGCAATTCGTTCCCTGCGGCACGCGCCCCCTCCGCCTTTTTCAGGATCGTCACGAGCTCCCCCGCATTCTGCGCGGGAAAGCAGAAGCTATCGGTTTCGATCTCCTCATAGGTGGTGAAATGGATCGAGAGCGCCTCCCCCGCCTCCTCTACCTCGACGCGGTAATCGTCCTTCCGATTGAGAAAATAGGCAACGTTCTCGCGCAGGACGAATTTTTGCCCCTCCATTTCGTGCAGGGCACTTCCGCTGAGCTGGATGCCGATGATGTGATCTCGGCGGTTTGAGGCGTTCCAGCGCATCTGACTCGGGCGGTAGCGAAGCACCCCTCGGATCTCCCTGACGCGAAGCTTTTCAAATTTCATATCCATCCCTCCCCTCCGATCCGATTATATCACAGCATCCTCCGTTTGTAAATATAAATTTCCGTATTTTACAAATCTTCTTTATTCTACATTGCATTTTTTTGTTTTTTTAGTAGAATACAGTTATCAGATCCAAGCGAGAAAGGGGAATTTTTGATGAACACAGAGCCTTTAAAACGCGAATTGTATGACTTTTATTTGCAAGGAGACGCAGAGCGCTCCAAAGCCTTTGCGCAAAAATGCTTTGCCATAATGGACAAACGAGCGACTGACGGTATGACCGTGACCGCGCAAAAGCTGCTTCAATACGACGTCATCTGCGAGGAGTTTACGCCCATAGTCTTTCGCCACAATCCGTTTTTCTTTGAAACGGGGGTATTGACCTCCCTCTCCGACGGTGCGTTTAAGGCAAAGGGGCTTGGATTTTATCAGGCAAACGCCTGGGTCTATCTGCGCAATCAGCAGCTCTTTATCGACCAGGATCCCGAGCTGTATCGCATCACGCAGGTGCAAAAAAAGGAAAAGCTCTATCTCATCTGCGGCCCGTATAACGACAACTGCCAGCATTTCAACTTCAATTGCCGTCCGTTTCTGGAGATGGGCGCGCGAGGGATCTTTGAAAAGGCGCAAGCCGAGCTGAAAAAAGCGAAAAACGCGGACGAGACGGAATTCCTCGAGGCGGTCTGCCACGGAATGGAGGTGCTTTCCCGCGTAGCGAAAAAATTTGCCGTCAAGGCGGAACAGATGCTTCGGGACGAGCGCGATCCCGTATGCCGCAAGAATCTTGCTATGATCGCCGACACCGCGCGCCGCGTGCCGTGGGAGGCGCCGAAAACCTTCTACGAGGCACTCGCGGCGCTTGCCTTTTTGCGCACCGTAATGGGCTCTCTGGAGGGCGCGGGCCCCAACACCTTCGGGCGCCTCGACCTCGATCTGATCTCCTTCTACCGTGCCGATCTTGAGAGTCAAAGGCTCACGCCCGACGAGGCATACGAGCTGATCTCGCAGTTCCTCCTCCTCTGGGATTGCCACTACGACCACAATATGATCATGGCGGGATACGCCGATCACGAGCTGGAAAACACCTATACGCTTGGTGGCTGTGACGGGGAGGGACACCCGATCTGCAACGAGCTGACGCTGCTCTTTTTGCGCGCGACGCAGGAGAATGGCGTCATCTTCCCCAAGATCAAATGTCGCTTTGGGAAGGATTCCCCCACCGAATATCTCGAGGCGGTCTCCCGCGCCATCGCAAACGGAACCACCACCGTCCTGCTCCAGAACGATGATGCAATGATCCCCGCCCTTGTCCGCGCAGGCAGACCGATCGAGGAGGCGCGCGACTATATGATCGCGGGCTGCTGGGACGTTGTTACCACCACCGAAAAATCCGATCACGGAAGCTATCTCAATCTGCTCAAGCCCTTTGAATTTTCCGTCCACGGGCTGAAGGAGAAGGCAGAGGAGGTGGAAATCGACTTTGAAATGCTTGAGGGCGACGAGGATTTCGAGGAGCTTTACCGTAAGGTCCTGCACAACTGCGAGCTGGTGCTTGACGCCAAGCTTGACAAAACGCGTCGCGGAGGGCAGATCTTCCACAAGGTCTCCGTCTTCCCCATCTTCTCCTCCACGCTCGCCGATTGCCTCGAAAATCACGCCGACTTTACCGCAGGCGGCGCACGCTACCGCGACGATTATCAGCTTCTCTTCGGTCTGCCCAACATCGTGGACTCGCTCCTGGCGATCAAGACGCTTGTCTTTGACCAAGAAAAATACACCCTCCCCGCCTATCTCGCCGCCGTCCGCGCCAATTGGGAGGGCTATGAGGAGATGCGACTTGAGGCAACGCGCTGTCACGGATGGGGAGACGGCAACGACGACTCCTGCGCGCTCGCAAGCCGATTCAACAACGATCTTTTCGCCATCTTTCGAAAGAAAACGGGAACCTACGGCGGCAGGGTGCATCTGGGGCATTTGACCTACACCGAGATCCGCTTCTGGGGAGAGGTCACGCTTGCCACCCCCGACGGACGGAAGGCGGGCGAGTATTTTTCGCAGGGGCTTACCCCCTCGCGCCTCAAAAGGATCCCCTGCGTCAACGACGTCATCAACAGTCTCGCGTCGCTTGATCCCTCCACGATGGCGGCAAATTCGGTGGTCAACATCATCCTGCCCCCGAAAATTCCGCTTGACCGTTGCGTCGGATTTTTGCGCGCGGTCTCGCATACGGCGATCCAATCGCTCCAGCTCAACTGCACCTCAAGGGAGGAGCTACTCGACGCGCAGAAGCACCCCGAGCGCTATCCGCATCTGATCGTGCGTGTCACGGGCTTTTCCGCAAAATTCACCAGCCTCTCCCGCGAATGGCAGGACGAGGTGATCTCGAGGAATTTTTATGAGTAATCCAACCGCAACGCTTTTCGATATCCAAAGGAATTCCTTTGTGGACGGCCCCGGCATCCGCACGACCGTCTTTTTCAAGGGCTGTAATTTGCACTGCGCGTGGTGCCACAATCCCGAAAGTCAATCGCCAAAGCCGCAAATGACGTTCTATCAAAGCAAGTGCGCAAATTGCGGAAAATGTAAGATCATCAGCCCGTATGACGCGGATTTTTTCTGTCCGAACGGTGCGAGAGAGATCTGCGGCAAGGAATACACGGCAGACGAGGTGTGGCGGGAGATCAAAAAGGATGCGCGCTTCTACCAAAGCTCGGGGGGCGGCGTGACCTTTTCGGGCGGGGAATGTATGCTTCAGATCGATTTTCTGGAGGAGCTTCTTGCCCAATGCAAAAAAAACGGCATCCACACCGCCGTGGACACCGCGGGAAACGTGCCGTTTGAGCGCTTCGAGCACATCCTGCCCTATACCGATCTCTTCCTCTACGACGTAAAATGCTATGACAGCAGGCTCCACAAGCAATACACGGGCGTGGAAAACGGACGGATCCTTGAAAACCTTCGCTTGCTGCTCGCAAAAAACGCGTCCGTTTGGGTGCGCATCCCGCTCATTCCCTCGGTCAATGACAGCGAGGAGGAGATGCGCCGCATCAAGGAATTTCTCGATTCCTGCGGCAAGCCTCAGCGCACAGAGCTTCTGCCCTACCACGCAATGGGCGCACACAAATACGGCGCGCTCGGCTTGGATGCCACAACCTTTGACGTGCCGAGCAAGGAGACGCTCGACGCGCTGAATGCAATTTTTAATTGAAAAAGAGCCCGTATCCGATGCGGCGTGCCCTGATGGACACCTCGCTTGCGGATCCGGGTTCTTTTTTAAACCGATCGGTTGCTTTGGCGGTATTGCTCGGGAGAGACGCCTGTGTGACGGTGAAAGCATCGGGAGAAATAGTAGGCGGAGGAAAATCCGCACTCCGAGGCGATGTCCAAAATTCTTTTTTGCGTGCAGATCAGCTCCCGCTTCGCGCGCGTTAAGCGCAGGGAGGTGATATATTCGTTCGGTGTGAGTCCCGTTGCACGCAGGATATTGCGTCTCAGCTGTGACTCGGAAATAAAAAATTCACGGCACAGCGACGAAACGGAAAGCGCGGGATCGGTGTAGTGATCGAACAGATAGGGCAGAATTCCGCGATCGTCTCCGCCCGTCGGATGCTTGCCGCCCCCAACCATCTGCGCGAGCGTTTTGTACAAGAATGCCTTGGCAAGCAAATTCGACTCCGCGCTCTGCCGCTCCCACGCACGCTCCACCTCGTCAAATGCGCGGCACAGCTCCTCAAAATTCTGCGGAACGGCAATGCAGGGCGCACCGAGCGCAAGCGTCCCGTCCTCTCCAACCGACTTGAAATCGAGAACGAAATATGCAACCCGTTCGGTTCGCGCAACACCGCAATAGGGCAGATTTGACGGAAAAAGCATCAAAGAACCGCGGCGCGCCAGCACCGTCTCGCTCGGGAAAGTATACTCGATCTCCCCCTCCGTAAACAGCACAAGCCCCTCTCGGTTTCGCTCACGAGAGGCATCTCTCTTCCATTTCGTCGTGTCCTGCCGATAAACGTTGACGATCTCCTCGACGCACAAATCCTTTTTCATCCGTCTCGCCTCCTCTCTCCGTTTGCCTTATTATACCACAGTCACGCGCGCTTGTCAATGACGGATTTGTGCAAGTTTTTGAAGCATCCGTGCATTTACAGGAAGAGAAAAACAGATTATAATGAAGGCAGAAAGAAACGGAGGTTGGCACAATGAAGCAATCCTTTTTGGAAAATCGCCCCCTGATCGAGCACGAATTCGAGGAGGCGGTATTTGACAGATCGACGGGAATTGACCCCGACAAGCTCTTTTTGACGCTTTGCGAGATGAGCGATCAAAAAACCGACGAGCCGCGTCCGACGGTTTGCGCAAAAATGTTTGCCTACCTTCTTGACCACGCGCAATTGCAGATCAACGAGCATACGCCCTTTTCCGTCAAGCTCAATTTCGGCATCGACTACACCGAGAATGCCACAACCAGCATTTTTCAGAAGGCGACCTCTCCGCACCGAAAGCGCGTGCGCGGAGAAAAGCTCCCCACGGAATTTGCACGCTACCGCGAATACTCGGCGGCGGGACTCGATTGGATGATGGTGGATTTTTGCCACACCGTGCCCAATTGGCCCTATCTGCTCGAGCACGGCTTTGCGGGGATTTTGGAGAACGCGAAAGCATCGAAGGCGCGTCTGCTCGCGTGCGCAGAGACACCTGCGGAGCGCATCGTCTTTCTCGATTCGGTCATCCTTTGCTACGAGGCGATCCTGCGTCTGCTGGGACGGATCTACGATTATTCCCTGCGCTTTGACCTTCCCGAATTTTCGGCGTGCATCAAAAATCTCTCGGAGCGTCCGCCAAAAACCCTCTACGAGGTAATGACCTTCTCCATCCTCTATCTCTATTTTGAAGAGGCGGGCGAGGAGCGCGGCAGGACGCTGGGACCGATCGACCGTCTCTATCTCCCCTATCTTGAAGGCGACCGCCGATGCGGAATGACGGAGGAGGAGGTGCGCGAGCTTTTCAGTTATTATTTTCTCCACTTTACCGCCGCGCGCCGCTTTGCACAGCAGCCCTTTACAATCTGCGGCTCGGACACGGAGGGCAACGATCTGACAAACGAATTGAGTCATCTCATCCTGGAGGTCTACGATTCGCTTGCCATCTACGATCCGAAGATACACGTCCGTTACCACAAAAATCTTGACCGTCAGATCCTCCGAAGGGTGGTCTCTATGATCCGCGACGGTCATAACAGCATTTGCATCCTCAACGACGAGGCGGTCTTCCGCGGCTACGAGCGGCTCGGTATTCCGCGCACCGACGCACAAGATTACGTGGTCCTCGGCTGCTACGAGCCGATCATTATGGGGCTTGAGGAGGGCGAGATCGCAACGCTTCGCTTCAACACCGTCAAGTGCATCGAATTTGCCCTCAACGGCGGCAAGGATCCCACAACGGGGGTGCAGATCGGCTATGAAAGCCCGCTTGAGGTCGGTAGCTTTGAGGAGTTTTTTGAGATCTTTCTCAATCAGATCGATCACTGCACCGATTTTGCGCTTGATTTCATTGAAAAATTGGGCGCACACAGCACCCTCATCAATCCCTCTCCCATCTATTCGAGCAGCTTCCCCGCTTGCATCGAGCGCGGAATGGACGTACACGAATATCCCCTGCGCTACAACAACCTCTCCCTCAAGCACCATGGCATTGCAACCGCGGTCGATTCGCTCGTCGCCATCAAAAAGTACGTCTTTGACAAGGGAGAGCTTTCCCTCGCACAGCTTCGCGAGGTGCTTGCCGCCGATTGGCAGGGCTATGAGGAGCTGCAGCATAAAATTCTTGCCGACCGTGAAAAATACGGCAACAATCTCCCCCTTCCCGACCGCATTATGAAGGCGCTTCTGGAGCATCTGGCAGATCGCTACTGCGGAAAGGCGCTTTCGCGCGGCGGAAGGGTGCGCTTGGGGCTGGATTCGATCTATCATTGCATCCGTCACGGAGAAAAAACCGCGGCAACACCCGACGGCAGACGTGCGGGTAAGCCCATCTCCAAAAATCTCTGCGCCACCGACGGAATGGACCGCGGAGGCATTACGGCTTATATGAAATCGGTCCTGGAGATCGATTCTTCGGCATTTCTGGACGGTGCGCCCTTTGATTTCATTCTTCATCCCTCCGCGGTCGAGGGGGAAAAGGGGCTTGCGGACTTCCAATCGCTCCTTGAGATCTTCTTCCGTCACGGCGGCTTTGCCGCGCAGGGGAACATCGTCAGCGGCGACACCCTGCGAGAGGCACAGCTCCATCCCGAGCGATACGCCACGCTCCAGGTCCGCGTCTGCGGCTGGAACGAATATTTCGTCCGACTCAACAAGACCAAGCAGGATCTGTTTATCAAGCAATGTGAGGGGAACGATTGATGATTTTTGCAATTAAGCCATTTGAAATTCACGACGGAGACGGCATCCGCACCACCGTCTTCTTCAAGGGATGTCCTCTGCGCTGCAGATGGTGCCACAATCCCGAATCCTTTTCCTTTTCCAAGGAGCTTTTCTACGATCCCGACCGCTGCACCGCCTGCGGAAAATGCGCCACGGTCTGCGGGGCAAATCTTTTGCGCGACGGTGGGCACATCCTGCTGCGCGAGAATTGCGACCTCTGCGGGCGGTGCGTGGACGCTTGTCCGCACGGTGCTTTTGAGGTGGTTGGTGACGAGAGAGATGCCGCAGAGATCGTTCGGGAGGTTCTGCGCGACGAGCTTTTTATGAAGGAGAGCGGAGGCGGCGTGACCTTTTCGGGCGGTGAGCCGCTGATGCAGGTCGATCTATGCGTCGCACTTGCAAGGCACCTCAAGGAGCGAGGCATTCATCTCGCCATCGACACCTCCCTCGCGGTTCCGCGTGCCTCGCTCGACAGGATCCTGCCCTATGCGGATTGCTTTCTCGTCGATCTCAAGGCGATCGACGAGGGGGTGCATATTGCCTGCACGGGGGGAACGAATTCGCAGATTTTGCAAAATCTGCGTTACCTCGACACGAAGGGGCTCCCCTTTGAGATCCGCTACCCCTACGTGCCGACGATGAACGACGGTGAGGTCGAGCGCATCGCCTGCGTTGTCAGGGAGCTGAAAAACGTGACCTGCGTGCGCATCCTTGCCTACCATAGCTACGCCGAGCGAAAATATCACGCACTCGGAAAAGCCTATCCCATCCCCGACGTTCCCCTCCCCAAAAAGAAGGAGCTTCTCTCAGCGGTAGAGCGAATGCGCGCGTGCGGCGTGACCTGTGCGATCGAATCATTTTTTTGAGGACGGAGATGATCTCCGTTCTCTTTTTTGCAATCAGCCCTCAAATTGAACGAGCGTGACCTGCTTATTCCTCTTTTTTGCGTATTGCAAGGTGTATTGTGTGCCTCTTGAGTGACCGTCCCAAACCACCAAAACAGCATCGGCAAGCTCGACCATCTCCTCGTTGCGCTTGATGGGGGCAGCACGTCCGTATTTCTCGTAGCGCGGTCGGATAACGTACTTTGAAAGGCGGTGCTGATCGGCATACTGCTCCGCGAGGTGATCGATCCCGTTAGCACCGCCGCTGATTACAGCAACAACCTCCTTCGGAATATAGGGTGATAGGTCAAACGCTCCTATGCTCCGCGATCCGACAACCAACAATTTCATATCATAATCTCCCCTCTTTCTGTATATACCTATATAAGTATATACCAAATCAGAGAAATTGTCAATCGGGTATATATTCGATAAAATATATATCAAAGGAGGGGTGTATATGGTAAGATTGACGATTGACCGCTATCTGGACAAATGCGGAATGACGCGCTATGAATTGGCGAAGCGGACCGAGGTCAAGTTTCAAACGATCGACCGCTACTACAAAAATCACGTTGTGCGGTATGACAGCTACATTCTCGACCGCATTTGCAAGGCGTTGGGCTGTACTCTCGGCGACATCATCGAATACGTCAAGGACGACGAGTCGATTTCCCGATAAAAAAATAAAAATCCCCCCGTGTAACGGGGGGTATTTCACTTTCGGGCATAGCCCTAATACTACAGGCTACGCACAAGTGCGTCTTTTATTGGCCTGCCAGCCATGCATTTGTTACCTGCTACCCGTAAACGGGTTGTTGTCAAAAGCCTTCCTCCGAGAGGAAGGGGGACCGCGTTGCGGCTACACGGTCGCCTGCGACCTTACTTCTTTCAAAAGGTCCCCCCCCTAAATCTTGAAAAAATGAACGATTTGCAAGACTTTTGAATGATTGTATCTTGTTTTTTCGCCACGGTTTGCTATAATAGAGGTGTAAGAAAAACAAAAAGCGAGGAATGACAAATGAAAAAGGTTCTTTTGGTAGGAGATAGCATCAGCTTGGATTATAGCCCCCGTATGCGCGCGTTCCTGCGCCCCGATGTCGCGGTTTACAGTCGCCCGGGTACGGAGGAGGCGTACAAAAATCTCGACCTTCCCATTGGCGGCAACGGCGGTGACAGCAGACGTGTTCTGGCCTACGTGCGCGAGCTTGCGGACAACGGCACACTCGATTGCTCCTATTTTTTCTTCAACTGCGGCTTGCATGACATCAAGCGCGAGCGACCCGACGAGGCGCTTCAGGTTGGGGAAGAGGAGTACCGCAAAAATCTCCACGCCATCCTCGACGTCATGGACGCGCACAGCGTCAAGACCGTTTTTATCACCACCACCGAGGCGGACGGCACACGCTACAAGGCGACCATGCCCTTTACGCGCCGCGCCGAGGATGTGCTTCGCTTCAATGAGATCGCGTGCGAGGTCATGGCAGAGAGAGGCACTGACGTGCTCGATCTCTACACCTTCACCCATGCATTAGGCCTTTCGGGCAACGACCTGTTCCGCGACCACACGCATTTTCTTCCCAACGTCATCGAGCTTCACGCCGCCCATATCGCGGGCGCGATCAATCTTTACGTCAAATAAGGAGATAAAAATGATAGGACAAGAAAGGATCGAGACGGCGTGGCGGTTCGTTTGGGATCGCTTATACTCCGAGCACACCGAGCTGATCTACGACCACGTTCTGGACGATCTTTCCTATTTTCCCACACGTGAGGACGACGAGTCGATTTCCCGATAAAAAAAACGAAAAACCGATGCATCTGCATCGGTTTTTTCTTATTCTCTCTGCAATGCGCAAAATGCGCGCGGGGTGACGCCTACCTTTTTGCCGAAAAAGCGCACAAAATAGCTCACGTCCTCAAATCCGCACCTGTGTGCCACCTCCGTGACCGAATAGTAGCCGCTGGAAAGATACTCCTTGGCGTAGGCGATGCGCACCGAATCACGGTATTGCATCGGCGGCAGGGCGTAGTGCCTTGCCCATTCGCGACGGAAATTCGTCACGCTCATATTGGAAAGATACGCCAGCTCCTTGAGTCCGATCGCCTCTGCAAAATGCTGCTCGATATATTCGCGTGCGCGGGTAAGGCGCGCATCCGTATCCCCCGTTTTTTCGGTGTAGGCGAGATAAAAGCGCGACAAAAGCTCATAAAGCACGCCCACCGCCTGCATCTCGTAGCCTGTCCGTCTTGCGCTCCAGAGTGTGACGAGGCGACGGAAGATACGTTCAAGCTGCTCCGTATGCTCGCCTCGCAAAAGGCAGTACGGTGCGTCAAGCACGCCGAGCGAGGAGGATTCGGCGTGGATCTCAAAATTGACGGTATCGTGCAAAAACGGCTCCTCCGTTTCGATCACGTAAGCGGAGGCGTCGGAAATAAAGAGGCAATCTCCGCGCCGCGCACGCACGCGACCGCCGCCAAAAAAGCGGTATTCCGCCTCTCCCTCCAAAACGTAGACCAGCCCGTAGGTGCCGCGCCCGTTTGGATACTCGCACCTGCGCGAGGAATCGAGCGTGAATTCGTGCGCGAGCGCGATCCGCTCGACGTCGATCGAAAAAGTAGATGAAACCGGCATCCCTCTCCCCCCTTTCTTTGATTCTATCCTACCACATTTTCTCCCGTTTGTCAATCCAAAAACGGACAGATCATCCTATAAATGGGCATATTATGGCTTGTTTCAGGGGATATTTTATGCTAAAATCTAATCAAAACCAAAAAAGGAGATACACTTTATGAAGCAAGCAAAGATCGCAGTTGTCACACTGGGACACTATATTTACTTTCAGCAGTTCGAAACGCTGCGCGAGGAGCTGATGCAAAAGGCGGGGCAATTCATCGAGCTTATCGACCCCGACACGTGCGAGATCTACGATGCGGGATTCGTGGACTGCGTGGAGGATTCCTTTGACGCGGTACGCCGCCTCAAGCGCGAGGACGCGGATCTGCTCTTCGTCATCCTCTCCACCTACGTCCCCTCCGCCGTTTGCGCGCAATTCGCACGCTACCTCGATCTCCCGCAGGTCCTCGTGGGCATTCAGCCGCTTGAGCATCTCGACTACTCCCACACGACCACCTATATGCAATTGGCAAACGACGACGTTTGCGCAATGCCCGAGATCGCGGGCGTTTACGAGCGTCTCGGACGTGCAATTCCTCCCTGCATCGTCGCCTCCTCCTCGCAGACCGATCGCATCCGCCGCGAGGTGGGCGAATGGGTATCCGCCGCAAATGCCCTGGCAAGCTTTAAATACCGCACCGTCGGCTACCTCGGTCACACCTACGAGGGAATGTACGATATGCACACCGATCCCACCGCCTTCTCCGCGGCGTTCGGCGCACACGTCAAGATGCTGGAGATGTGCGAATTGGCAAGACTCTCCGAGGCGGTAACGGACGAGGAGATCGAAGCGCAGATCCGCGAGATCGTTGACACCTTTGAGATCTGCGATCCCTCCATCGATCCTCTGACCGATTTTGTAAAAAAGGAGGATCTCGCCTACTCCGCACGGCAGGCGGTCGCACTCAAGCGCTTGGTTGCCGACAACAAGCTGACCGCTCTTGCCTACTACTATAAGAGCGAGCCGCAAAACCCCTATGAGCAGCTTGCGGCAAATCTCATCATCGGTAACACCCTCCTGACCTCGGCAGGCATTCCTCTGGCGGGCGAGGCAGACCTCAAGACCGCGGCGGCAATGCTCATTATGAAGAACGTGGGCGGTGGCGGCTCCTTTGCCGAGATCCATCCCTTTGACGTTTGCGACGACGTCGTTCTCATCGGTCACGACGGCCCTCACAACATTGCCATCGCAGAGGGCAAGCCCCGTTTGCGCAAGCTCAAGAAGTACCACGGCAAATCGGGCAGCGGCATTGGCGTGGAGTTCTCGCTCAAGGCAGGCCCCGTCACCCTTCTCTCGATCAACGTGACAAGGGACGGAAAATTCCGTATGATCGCGGCAGAGGGCACGTCGATCGCGGGAGAGATCCCGCAAACGGGCAACACCAACACGCGCGTCAGCTTTGGCGGTGACGTGTGCGATTTCCTTGCCCGTTGGTGCGAGGCAGGCCCGACGCATCATCTCGCCCTCGGTGTCGGACATCATATCAGCACCCTGCGCAAGCTTGCAAGGATCAGCGGCATCGAGCTGGTAGAGGTGAGATAAAGAGAGCAGATCGTGCTTCTGCCCCACGGCAGCCGTTATCCGCAGAAAAAAACCGCATCCCCGAACGGTTCGGGGATGCGGTTTTTTATATCGTAGGATCAATCCTCGTCGGACGCGGTTGCCGCGTCGTAGATGTCGGTGATCTCCTTTGCGGGAGCCTTATCGAGCAGCGTTACGGCAACTGCTACCAGCATGCTCACTGCAAAGCCGGGAATCAGCTCGTAGATGCCCGTATTGTAGAGGCAGGTGGAAACACCCTCGCCGAACATACCGTCGAGCGTTGTGGTGAAGAGAACGAGCCAAAGCACGTCGGTCAGCGCACCCGCAATGACGCCCGCAAGCGCACCCTTGTAGGTGAAGCGGCGCCAGAACACGGAAAGCAGAACCACTGCACCGAACGCGGAGCCAAAGCCTGCCCACGCGTTGGAAACCAGATTCATGATCGCCTGCGCACCGTTGCCCTCGCTGCTTGCGATCATAAACGCAACCGCAGCAATGATCAGAACAACGATTCGTCCAACCCAAAGAGACTCCTTGTCGGATGCCTTCTTGCGGATCAGAGGCTTATAAATATCGGAGGTGAAGGAGGAGGAGGCAACGAGGAGCTGGCTGTCTGCCGTGGACATCGATGCCGCAATAATTGCCGCGAGCAGGAAGCCCGTGATCGCCGCGGGGAACAGATCGCGCGCGAACTGAACGAAGATCAGACTCTGATTGTCGCTTACAAGAAGTGCCTCTCCCGTGGGCAGCATTCTTCCGAAGATCGCCATACAAACGACTGCACCGAGAGCCAGGAACACCCAAGCAATTGCAACCGTTGCGGATTTCTTTACCATCGAGGGCTTCTTGATCGCCATAAAGCGAACCAGAATATGAGGCATACCGAAGTAGCCGAGACCCCACGCGAGTCCGTTTGCGATCTCCTTTGCGGGTGCGCCGAATACGCTGTTGACAAAGGAATAGTCCGCGCCGGATACCGAGGTGACTGTATTTGCCAGCAGAGCGGAATTGAGATCCTTCGTGAATACGAGAATGATCGGAACGAGCAGAACTGCCGCCAGCATCAGAAGTCCCTGGAAAAAGTCGGTCCAGCAAACTGCCTTATAGCCGCCGAGGAAGGTGTAGATGATCAGGATGAGTGCAAAGATGAGCATTGCAAGCCATTCCTTGATCTCGGGGAAGAGCGTTACGAACACGTCGGTGCCCGCAACGAAGGCGGATGCGACGTAAACCGTGAAGCAAACGAGGAACACGATCGCGCAGGTCACCTGCAGCACGCGGCTCTTGGTTGCAAAGCGGTTGGAGAGATACTGCGGAAGGGTGAGCGAATCGCTTGCCGCCTGAGAGAAGCGACGGAGACGGCGCGCCACCAGGATCCAGTTGAGGGCGGTACCCAGCGCAAGACCGATTCCGATCCAGACCTGACCGAGACCGAACGCAAGAATGCTTCCGGGCAGACCCATCAAGAGCCACGCGCTCATATCCGACGCCTGGGCGCTCATCGCCGTTACCCAGGGACCCATCGATTTGCCTCCGAGGAAGTATGCCTTCTCGGAGTTATCCTTGGATTTGAAGAAGAGAAAAACTCCAATTCCAAGCATTGCGGCGAAATAGATCACCAGCACAAATAATTCCCAATTCATAAAAAAGCCTCGCTTTCAAAAACATTTCTTATATTTTATCACAAAAAATGCAAATAAGCAAGGCTTTTTTGCAAATTGACGAAAATTATTCCAATTTTTTTCATAAATAGCGCCGTTGGCTATTTTCGGATGCGGTAGAGATCGAACACGTGGAGCGGGCGTGTCCGCAAATAGACGTATCCGTCGCGCCGCGAAAGCTCGATCGAAGCCCCGTTCGGCAAAAGCTCTGCGTCGCTTGCCGCATCGGTGCGGATGCCGATCTCAAAGGGGGGCAGCGTTGGCATTGTGGTGCGCTCGGCAAGGTGGACGACGTTGACGTAGTAGCAATCCGCATCCTCAAAGAGCGTGATCTCGACCTCTGCGGGTGCATTGCTGACAAAGGAGAAGGGTGCCTCTCCGCGCAGACGCTTGAGAAAGCCGATCAGAATATTCTGATACTCCTCTATCCCGATCGCCTCGACGGGCAGTGCCGACCAGATAAAGCTCCCCTTCCCATAGCGCCCCTCCAGCACGGCGGGATAGGCGGTGGCGATCCCCGGCGGATCGGAATGGATAGATGCAAAGCGGCGTTCCCCCGGCTTGGTATAGGGGAGCGTCAGATATGCGACCGTCTCTCCGTTTTTCACGTTCTCCAAAAGAGGCGCGCGTGTGTCAAAGGGCAAGGGGTATGCCGCGTTGAAGCCCCCGAAGAGTGCTTCGTTTTCGCTTGTGGGGGCAAGATAGACCTGCTTATGCTCGGTGTAGCCCGCAAGTCTTCCGCCCGTCAGTGCCGCGAGCAGGCTTTGACACCCCGCGCCGCTGAAATACAGCTTTCCGCCCTCCGCAACGTAACGGAGAAGCTCTCCGAGCCGCTCCTGCTCACTGAGCATCGGAGCTGCGATGACAGAATAGTCGGAAAGCGTGTAAAAGCCGCCCGTGACGCCGAACGGGACGTGCGACGCGATCAATGCGCGCGAGGCACCGATGCATCCGTCCTTACTGTCAAAGCCGCAATACGACGAACCGAAGCGACTGCGAATGCCGTAATACAGCCCCACGTCCTCCACCATTTTGCCGTGAAGATAGGGCTCATACGCCGCCTCTCTTTCAAATACGCGGCCGATCCGCTCATACACACGGCGGTCGAGCGTGCCGACGGGATCGATGGCGTCAATGACCATCGTGGCGCCGTGATGCGCGGTGGTAAGCAGGATCTCTGTGAGCATCTCGTCCTCGCTCTTAGTGAGCGTGTGCGAGCGAAGCGCGGGCTTACAGCGCGAGAACATATAATCAAAGGGCGCGTTCTTGGTGATATTTTTATAGAATTTGCAGGCGAGCGAGTGATTGAGGATCCCGCCGTAGAGGTCTCCTCCCA
Source organism: Eubacteriales bacterium (assembly GCA_045632205.1). Lineage (GTDB taxonomy): Bacteria > Bacillota > Clostridia > Oscillospirales > CAG-272 > UMGS1865. Next base: position 16,449 of record JAZQWH010000002.1, on the reverse strand, counting down.
CAAAATCGCACGCCTCGTTGACCTCCTCGCCGCAGCCGCGGTTGGAGTCCCCTGCGATGGCATTGGCAAAATTATGCTCCACCGAGATCTGCTCTCCGTGCGCCTTGACACGCGCCGTCACCGATCCGATCCATTCGCCCATCCACTCGTATTTTTTGCGCATCAGGGTGCGGTGAAGCGCGCTCCCCTCCTGCATTTCCCCCGTGGGAAGCTCCCCTCCCACCTCGCTCGCCCAGCGTGCGCGGCAATGCGAGCAATGGCAGGTGTGCGGCCAGAAGGGCATATCAAAGAACATCCCCTCGACGTCAAAGTAATCAAGCATCTCGTCGATCTGGCGGTAAACGAAGGCACGGTAGGACGGATTGTTGGGACAGCAAAAGCCGTAGCGCACCGGCGACTTGGAGGCGAAGGCAAATTCCTCCGCGGCCTCTCGCCCCTCCTCGTTCTCGCGCCGTGAGCGTCCGTTCTCCTCCAGCATCCGCCATTCGGGATGACGGTCGTGCTCAACGGTGTTATAATTGAGGCTGTAATAGCCCGTAACGGCAATTCCGCTCTCGTGGCAGAGCATCTCGGTGCGCTTCATCATCGACTCCCGTCCCTTCAGCGCGCGGTGCATCACGCCGCTCTCGGTGGGATAATAGCACAGCCCGACGTGCGACTGAAAATAAAGCATCGCGTTCTGAATGCGGGCAATTTTGAGGTTTTCGACGTATTCCTCGGGGGAGAAGCGACTGAGGAAGGATTCGTCCCAATCGTCGACGTGCATATCGCACAGATGACGGCGGTAGGCAGATCGATACCAGCTCATTTTCCCTCGATCCCTCCTTTCTCGGTCACGCGGCGCAAAATTCCCTTGCCCTCTATAAAAAAATCACGAATCATTGTACCGTTCTCCTTTTCTTTTTTCTTTATTCTATCACGAAACGCAGAGCAAAAAAGACCGTTTTGTTCACAAAAGAGGACAATTTGTTCTTTTTCGCTTGCAAGAGGCGGAGAGATGTGCTATACTTTTGTTGAGGTGATGAAAATGGATGCAAACGAAACGCTCCGACTCACGTGTGAGGACGTGGAGCTGATCACGGGGATCAAGACCGTGATCTACGACGAGAATCGCAAAAAGATCTACGCCAGCCCCAACGGAATGTGCGACTTCTGCCGCGAGATCCGCCGCTCGGCAAGGCTTTTGGCGGAATGCCGCCGCTGTGACGAATACGGCTTTTTGCAAAGCACGCAAAAGCAGGATATTCATATCTATCCCTGTCATATGGGGCTGATCGAGGCGGTCACTCCCGTAACCGAGAACGGACGTCCCATCGGATACCTGATGCTCGGTCAGCTCCTGCCTGCGGGCGGACGGCAGAGGGTCTGCGAGCGGATCGACGCCCTGCACGGCGAGGTTGACACGGAGGCTCTCCATCGCCATCTCGACGCGATGACCGAGACGGACGAGCAGCATCTGCGCGCCACCGCACGCATCCTTTCGATGTCCGCCGCCTACGTGCGCCTGCACGAATGGTTAAAGGAGCGGAGACGGACGGTTGCCTACGAGCTGGAGCGATACGTCTACGAGCATCTCGGCGAGGAATCGCTCTCGGCACAATCGGTCAGCAGTGCCATTGGGCTTTCGCGCACAGCGCTCTACAAGGTCTGCAAGGAGCGCTTTGGAATGGGCGTTGGGGAATACCTCCGTCAGATGCGCGCCTCTGCCGCCATCCGCCTCCTGCGCACGACCGCGCTCCCCCTCCCCCTCGTTGCGGAGCGCGTCGGACTTCCCTCCGCGGCACAGCTCACGCGTCTGCTCAAATCTCATACGGGCAAAACGGCAAAGGAGATCCGCCAAGGGGGCGGCGAATGAAAGCCGATCGCGGTCAACCGAATACAAAAAGGAACACGGCAGTCTCTCCTAGAGGCTGCCGTGCTTTTTTTCAGATCCACAGTCGGTTGCGCAGGCTTTGGGGGGAATGCCCGTACGCCTTGCGAAACACGCGTGAAAAATATTTTTCGTCCTCAAAGCCGCAGGCGTAGGCGACGTTCTTGATGGTCTCGCCTCCCGCCGTAAGCATATCCAGCGCGCGATTCATCCGCAGCTTGGTGAGATACTGCTTGGGATTGATGCCGAAATACTGCTTGAAGCGTCGCTGAATGCTCGAATGGCTGATGTGATGCAGGCGACAGATCGTCTCCACCGACACCTTCGGATCGGTATAATTTTCCTCCATATACTGCACACACGCAAGAATATCACTATCGGGCGGAAGCGTGACCGTTGCCGATTCGAGGAAGGAGAGGATGTCGTAGACGTGCCCCTTGGTGCGGTTGAAGGAATGGTGCGTTTGCCACGCGCCGAGCATCCGCAAAAAGCGCTTTTCAAGCTGCTCGCGATCGCCGACGCTGATCTTCTCCGCCGTTGTGTAATTGCAATCCAAAAAATGCACCACAATGCTCTCGCTCGCGCGATAATCCACCTGATAGGACATTCCCGCGGGGACGAAAATAATATCCCCCGGCTTGACGTCGAGCGTTTTTCCGTCGATGCGGAAGGTGCCCGTTCCCTTCAATCGGTAGGAAAACGCCGCGTGCGGTCGCCCCGCCACGCGAAACGAGCCGTCCTCGTGCGTGACCAAGCCCACGCTCAGAATTCGGAACGACAGTGTATCGGAATTATAGATCATTTGAGTCCCGCCTCCCCTCTTTGCACTTATTATAACATAAGTTGACCAAAAAGTCCACCTTTATGAACAAAAAATCCGTTGTCTTTTTGTTTTTCGGGGAGTATACTATAATTAAACTGAAACGATCAGGAGGACAATCCTATGGTATTTACACCCGAAAATCTGATTCTGACGGGTGGGCGCTTCTCAATTCCCCGCCGTCTGACAGCCAGGGCGCACACATCCCTGTGCGATCGGATCTGGGCAGAATTCTGGCACGGCTACACCTTCCGTCAATCCGAATTGACGCTGAGCGAGAGCGACGCACTCCTTTTTTCGATCGGCTCCGCCGAGCCGCTCCCGACCGAGGGGCACGCCTACGCGATCCGCGTGACCGAAACGGGCATCTGCGTTTCCGCCGACAGTGCGGACGGGCTTCGTCTTGGCGTTCTCACGCTCCTTGACCGCATCCTCTTTACCGAAACCGAGGAGGGCGAGGCGCTCTACGTCGATTGCTTTGAATTGCGCGAATCCCCGAGGATCCAAAATCGGATGGTGCATTTCTGCGTCTTCCCCGAAACCGAGCTTTGGGAGCTGCACAGATTCATCCGCTTTGCCGCCGCGCTCAAATATTCGCATCTTGTCATCGAATTCTGGGGAATGCTCCGCTACGACTGTATGAAGGAGCTTGCCTGGTCACACGCCTATAAAAAAGAAGAGATCCGCCCCCTGCTCGACGAGGCGCGCGCCCTGGGGCTTGAGATCATCCCGATGTTCAACCATTGGGGACACGCCTCCGCCTGCCGCGTGATGCACGGAAAGCACGTCGTGCTGGATCAGAACCCCGCGCTCCAATCGCTCTTCAGCGACAACGGCTGGTGCTGGAACATCCGCTCGCCGCGCGTCAAAAAGCTGCTCCGCTCCATTCGCGAGGAGCTGATCGAGCTTTGCGGAGAGGGCGCTTACTTCCACATCGGCTGTGACGAGGCGTACGGCTTTGACCTGACCAAAAAGGACGACCGCGACACCCTCTGCAGCTACATCAACGGTCTTTGTGAGGAGCTGGAATCGATGGGACGTCGCGCGATCGCGTGGGGAGATATGTTCCTTTATAAATATCCGCACTACAACCCCAAGAGCGTATACCACTGCAACGCACCCACCCCCGATGCCGAGGAGGCGATGCTCGAGCAGCTCGACCGCCGCATCCTGATTGCCGATTGGCAATACGATGCCGTCGAGGCACCCGTAGAGACCGCGCTCGTCTTCCAAGGCGCGGGCTTTGACACCCTGCTCTGCCCGTGGGATTGCTCGGTTCCAAAGCTCAATTCCTGCATCACCACCGTAAGGAACGCAAGGCTCTTCGGTCTGCTCCACACCACCTGGCACACCCTCTCCAAGGGAATGCCCTACGTGATGCTCGCCGCGCTCGGCGCGTTTGAGAGCACTGACAACGTCCGTACCTCCCGCATCGCCTCCAGGGGCGCAGCGCTCCTTCGCAAGGTCTATTTTGTCGAGGGCGACTACGAAAAGGCGGGCTGGGCAAAGAAGGAGATCGAGGTCATCTGCTGATCTCCTCATCCCGTAAAATAAAAAAATTAAAATTCCATATAAAAAAGGAGAAAAAACTATGTCTATCAAGCACACTGCCGTCAGCTATTACGGCCTCAACTACGTCGAGCACGCAGAGAAGGACTTTTTGGAAATGAAGGAGCACGGCTGCGATACCGTCATCCTCGCCATCACCGAGTTCGATATGGACTTCTGGTTCCCCAACATCAACAACATCGTCAAGACCGCGCACAAGGTCGGTCTGCGCTGCATTGCGGATACCTGGGGCATCGGTAAGTACTTCGGCGGCGAGCAGGTTTCCCTCTTCCTCCAGAACAACATCCACCACCGTCAGGTCTCGGCATACACGGGTGAGGTGCTCAACGCCGCTTGCTTTAACACCAATTCCTTCCGCGATTACTTTACAAACATCTGCCTCAAGCTCGCAAGAGAGACCGAGGTGGACGGCTTCTTCTGGGATGAGCCGCACTACGCATACCCCAAGTCCTACGCATCCATCACGGGCGGCGCGGGCGACGATTGGGCTTGCAGATGCCCCGAGTGTATGAAGAAGTTCGAGGACTACTACGGCTACGAGATGCCCAAGTTCATGAACGACGACGTCAAGCAGTTCCGTTGGAGAGAGGCGCTCAAGACGCTGGCGGATTGCTCCAAGGCACTCAAGGAGGTCAACCCCAACCTTGAGATCACCTGCTGTGTCCACGCAACCAAGAACACCTACTACGTCACCGAGCTGCGCGGCTACGACAACTGGGAAATGGTTGCCGCTTGCCCCTACTTTGACGTTTTCTCCACCACCATCATTAACTGGGCGCTCCCCGAAAGCTTCTTCAAGGAGATCACCGAGCGCACCGTCCGCATCGCAAAGAAATACGGCAAGCAGTCCGAGCGTTGGCTGATGGGCTACAACGCACAGCCCGAAAACTTCGATCAGATCGATCACGTCGTCGATCTTTACGAGAGTATGGGCGTTGACCGTCTCGCAACCTGGACCTACCGCGGCGGTCTCGGCACGAGCGTTGCGGCTCCCGACCCCATCAAGCTCTGGGATCGCATCGGTGAGAACTACAAGAGAGTTCTGAAGAAATAATTGCGTTCTCAAAAGGAGGCAATATGTCCGAATACTTAGAAAAAATCATCGAAAATCTCAAGACGATCGAGGAAGAGGAGGGCGAGAAGATCGCACGCGTGGCGGAAATGGTGGCAAACACCATCGCGCGGGACGGACTCATCTTCGTCTTCGGCTGCGGACACTCGCACCTGCCCGGTCTTGACACCTTCTACCGCGCGGGCGGACTCGCAAACGTCTCCGCGATGCTCGATACCGATCTGATGCTCCACAACGGCGCGGCAAAATCCAGCCGTATGGAAAAAATGAGCGGCATTGCCTACGAGGTCTTCCGCAGATACACCCCCACCGACCGCGATATGATCTTCATCTTCTCGGCATCGGGAAAGAATCAGGTTCCCGTGGAGATGGGCGACGCGGCGCGCGAGGCGGGCATCCCCTCGGTTGGCGTTTCCTCCTCCGCGTACTTCGGTCGCGGCGGCAGACTGCACGAGCACGTCGATATTGCCATCGATTGCAAGGTTCCCTACGGCGACGCCTGCATCGAGGTGGGAGAGGCAAAGATGGGCGGACTTTCCACCGCGGCTGCCTGCTTCATCCTCAATTCCTGCCTCATCAACGGCGCAAGACTCGCGCTTGAGCGCGGCACCGTTCCTCCCATCTACCTCAGCGGAAACGTGGACGGCGGACGCGCGCACAATATCGAATTGGAAAATCTCTATCTCGGAAGGGTGAAGCATCTATGAGTAGGATCGCAGTCATCGGGATCGTCGGAAACTCGGTATTCCTCCCCGTGGAGAAATTCCACGTCGGCGGCGAGACGGTAGAGGCATCGTCGATCCACTTCGAATTCGGCGGCAAGGGCTTTAACCAAGCCGTGGCGGCAAGGCGCTGCGGTGCCGAGGTCTCCTTCCTCGCGGCGATCGGAAACGAATACCAAAGCGAGGTTGCCGCCTTCATCGCGAGCGAGGGCATTTCGCACACGCTCGTCAAAAAGGAGGGCTCCACCGCCTTTGCCGCGATCGTCACCGACCAGGGCGGCAGCAATCACGTCACGGTCTACCAGGGCGTTCAGCTCGCGGCGGAGGACGTTGCGGCATTTGAGGAGGAGATCCGCACGGCAGACATCCTCCTGCTCAACAACGAGGTCTCGGAGGAGGTCAATCTCCGCGCCGTCGAATACGCAAAGGCACACGGCGTGAAATGCATCCTCAATCCCGCACCCGCAAGAGAGAGCGATCCCTATATTCTTGAGAGCATCGATCTCTTCACCCCCAACGAGCACGAAACGCTCGGCATTGAGGAAAAGCGGAACGTGCTGGTCACGCTCGGCTCGCGCGGCTGCCTCCTCAAGGAGACGGGCGAGATCATCCCCGCCTGCAACAGCGGACGCGCGATCGACACCACGGGGGCGGGCGACACCTTTAACGGCACACTCGCGGCAATGCTGGCAAACGGCTCCGAGCCTTCACGCGCGGCGGCGGTGGCAAACCGCGTCGCATCGGTCGGCGTCACGAGAAAATATGCCGTATCCTCCATCCCCACAAATTCGGAAATTCAAAAAATTATATCTGAAACGGAGAACGAAACATCATGCAAAAGGGTTTGAATTATTTGCTTGACAAATACTCGGTATCTGCCGAGGCGATCCTTGCCGCAGACGGAAGATCCGTCGCCATCAACGGCAAGACCTACCCCACCCTCCCCTACGAAAACGAGCGTCGCTTCATCGAGCTTCGCAATCTCGTCATCCTGGGCAGAGTGGGCAATATGTGCACCTACCGCATCGGACATACCGCAAAGCGCGGCACCGATCTCTTCGAGCTGCTGGCGCGTGAGCTTGGCATTCTTGAGTTCACGGTCAATTCCAAGGTATTCGAGATCTTCGCCATCGCGGGCGCCAACACGCTCAACTGCATTGCGGAGACCGAGAACGGATGCGTTTGCACCATCGAGCTTGCCGCAACGCTGACGGGCGACACCGCAGACATCGACAAGCACGAGATCATCACCGACAACGGCGTTGCCTGCGATCGCGTGGTGGATACGCAGATCCCCCAGAATTCCATCTACGTCTTTGGTAAGAAGGACGCGACATACCTCGACACCGACGCGGAGCTGTTCGGCTACTCCGAGCAACAGATCAACACCATCCGCAACGCCTTCGCGCTTGCAAAGGACGAAGCCCTCCGCGAAGCGGCTGCCAAGAAGCACGCACACATCCAAAGGGTCGTTGACGCGGCAAGGATCTCGCTCCGCGACCTCAAAAACGTAAAGGTAGGTGACTGATCATGAAAAGACTGAAGATCGCAATGATGAGCATGACCCACGGTCATACCAGAAAATACTACGACGTTCTCAAAAACAACCCCAAGCTTGAGTGGATCGCCGTTTCCACCGCGAACGACGAGGTCCGCGAGATCTTCCTCAACAGCGTCGAGGGCATTCCCTGCTACGATTCCGACGAGGCGATGCTCGACGCGCATCCCGAGATCGAGGCGGTCGTTCTCGCGAGCGAAAACAGCGAGCATCTGCGCCAGGTCCGCCTTTGTGCCGAGAGAGGGATCAATATCCTCTCGATGAAGATCCCCACCTTTGATATGGAGGAATACGCGGAGATGGAGCGCCTCGTTGCGGAGAGCGGCATCACCTTCCAGATCGAGCTGGAGCTGCATTACAATCCCGTTGTCATCCGTATGAAGGAGCTGATCCGTCAGAACGCGGTCGGTGTGACCGATGCCTTCAACGCGACCAACATCACCCTCTCCCCCGTCTGGGCATTCCCCTGGCAGGGTGTTCCCGAGAAGAGCTACGGTCGCCGCGTCCCGATCAAGGAGGGGCACGAAAAATTCCGCGGCGGCGCACTCTGCGACCATCCGCACATCTTCGACCTCATCCGTGAGGTAACGGGCAGTGAATTCGACGTCATCTTCGCAAAGGTCGCGCCCAATATGCGCCACGAGATTGAGGAGGAGGATATGCTCGCCGTTGTCGGAAGAATGAAGAACGGCGTCATCTTCTCGCTCGATCCCAGCTGGTCGAGAGCGGAAAACCACCTCAAGGTGCCCGGCCCCGGCTGGGAGGTGTTCCCCAAGCGTATGGAGGTCAACCTCGTCATCCACGGCTCCGAGGGAACGATGCTCACCGATTGCTTCGGCCCCAACACCTACCACAACGGCTCTCCCGAAAACAAATACACCGTTCAGTACACCTACTTTGACGAGTGGGTCGGTCTCATCGACGAATTCGTCGACAACATCGCAAACAAAAAGCTGCCCAAGATCAACCTCGGATGGCACAAGAGCACCGTTGCCGCTATGAACGCGGTCTACGAGAGCATTGCGACGGGCGAGGCGATCCGACTCTGATCCCCTCCAAAAACCCTTCAGCAGGAGAACGCTATGAAACTGATTGCACCAACTCTTGGAGAGCGCGCCTACGCGCACGCCGTCTCTGCCTTTGCCTCTCTTTGGGAGCAGGTGACGGGAAATGCCCTTGAGATCACGAACGTCGACGACGGGCAAGAGGATGCCGTCATCATCGGCTCGGATGCGGTCAACGACGCGCTGACCGACCGTATGATCGCGGGCGAGATCGCAGACTTCGGCATCCGCTACGGAACCGACGATTACTGCATCCGCAGTCTGACGGAGAACGGTCGCCGTCTGCTCATTCTGGCGGGCGGACGCGGTCGCTCCACCCTCTATGCCGTTTACGATTTCTTCGAGCGTGTGTGCGGTTGTCACTATTTCTGGGACGGCGACGTCATTCCAAGGCTTGAGCGGATCGAATTCGGGGATCTGGAGATCCTCGAATCCCCGCGCTTTGAGTTCCGCGGAATGCGCTACTTCGCCCACCGCTCGCTCCACCGCTTCCAGGCAGAGCATTGGAGCCTTGCCGATTGGAAGCGCGAGCTTGATTATCTTTCCAAGCGTCGCTTCAACTTCTTTATGCTTCGCATCGGGATGGACGATCTTTGGCAAAGAGCCTTTCCCGACGTCTGCGGCTACGAACCCGAGCCGGGAGGCGGGGGCTACAACGATCGCACGCCGCCGTGGTCGCTCAGGCATCGCGGTGAATTGCGCCAACAGGTGCTTGCCTACGCGCGAGAGCTTGATCTGATCCAGCCCGAGGATTGCGGCACGATGTCGCATTGGTATTCCCCCGCTCCCGACAGCTTCCTCGAGGGCGCCAAGCCCGATTTCTTCCCGCAGGCGGACTCGCGCTATTCCAATCCCCGTGTGCTTGTCTGGGACATCCGCAAATCGCGCAATATGGACAACTATATGAAGCTGACCGAAACCGCGGTGCGCGATTTCAGCCCCAACACCGAGTATTTCCACACCATCGGCTTGGGCGAGCGCAATATGATGCCCGACAAGGCATCCAACCACCGTCTCAAAAAGTTCACCTACCGCCGCATCGCGCAGGCTCTGCGTGAGCGCTATCCCAACTCCAAGCTCTTCCTCGCCGCCTGGGACTTTATGGGCTGGTGGAAGGGCGAGGACGTGGAGGCACTGCTCCGCGAGATGGATCCGACGCGCACCATCGTGCTGGACTACACGAGCGAGATCGACGATCCGCAGCAATCCTTCCTCAATTGGGGAATGGTTGGCAAATTCCCGTGGGTGTTCGGACTCTTCCACGGCTACCAGCCCGAAAGCGCTCTGCGCGGCCCCTATGAGCGAAGCGACGAGCGTCTCCGCGTTGCCGTCGACGATCCGATGTGCCGCGGTATGGTCCTCTGGCCCGAGCTTTCGCACAGCGATCCCCTCGTGCTGGAATACCTCGCGCAGAATTCCTGGGATCCGCTGAAAATGACCATCGAGCAGATCACCGAGCGCTTCTGCGCCCGTCGCTACGGTGACAGAGCCGCCGAAATGAACGCGCTCTGGCAAGCGGCATTGCCGATGATCAAGGTGGGCGATTGGGGCGGATGCACGCAAAGGGACGCGAGCGATCCCGATGCCGAGAAATACACCTCCGTCCATGCGGTCACGCGCGAAATGTGGACGAATATGTTCGACAGCTTCCTCTGGTCGGTCCGCGACCCCTACCGCACCGCAAACTTTACCTACAAGCCCGAGCACGGTGTCTCCATTCACGATCACTTTGCCTACAAGCTCCGCACGCACAAGGCGGAATTGGACGGCTGTGCGGATCTGCTCCTTGCCGCCCGCGCGTTTACGGACAGCAACGATCCCTTCATCCGCCGCGATCTGATGGATATTTGCCGCACGGTGCTTGGCAGATATCTCAACTTCCTTCTGATGCGTCTTGTGCTTGTCGCAGACCGTGACAACGCCTATGCCTGCGTTCTGCGCGAGAAATTTGACCGTCTCCTCTCCCTCATCGGCGACCTCCTCTACTACCACGAGGACTACTCGATGTACGCATCGCTCCAAAGGCTTGCCGAGGAGGCTCCCGTGACCGAGGGCTTTGAGCAGACGCTCAAGCGCAACGGTCTGGATCGCTACTGCCGCAGCTATATCACCGAGCCGACGCGCTACCTCTACCCGAAGGAGGCAAAAGCAGTGCTTGATTGGCTCTGCACCGAAAAATCGGTTCGTCCTGACACCGACTTTGAGGAGATCCGCCGCGCCCTTGCAAGCGAATTTATGGCAACTCCGCTTGCAAGCATGCAGAAAAAGCCCTCGCTCACGATGGAGGAGATCCTCACTGCAGCGGCAGAGATCATGAAGACCGTCGATCTTTGACGGAATCAAAAAAGCGAACCTACCGAAATCGGTAGGTTCGCATTTTTATCGATGACAAAGGTATTGGCACCGCCAATTTGATGAAAAGTTTTCGCCCGCCTTTTTCAAAAGGCGGCGCGGTGGAGGGCGCGGAGCCCTCCTCGCCCCCGCAGGGGCGAAACTTTCTTCTCGGCGTTTTCTTTTGTTAACTTTTCTTTTGCGCCTTTGGCTTCAAAAGAAAAGTGGCTAACAAGCTTATGCGTTTTGACGACTTGTTTTTCAAAAAAGGGGTTATTAACGAACACGAACCTACCGAAATCGGTAGGTTCGCGTTTTATTTTGCTGTTCAGCTTGCGTTGGTTAAGAAGTTGAGGTATGCCTGGAGGCTATCCCATTCGCAAGCGTATGCCGATGCGCTCGTGGAATAATAGTCGAAATCGTTCCACTTGCCCGACGATGCGTACATATGCACGCACTGCTCGCCGTTGAGGTCGTTCGGCTCTCCGCTATCCCAATACTCGTAGGTCATCTCCTCGCCCGTGATCCACACGAACTTGTTGTAGTCCTCTGCACTGCGCTCCGCACCCAGCCAGGTGGAGCCGCCGTGATTGGTGACGATCCTTGCAAGCTCCGCATTCTCCGCCGCAGAGGTGACCGTTGCGAGATGTCCGTTCATTGCCGTGCAAAGGTCTCTTGCCGTGAACCAATCGTAGGTTCCCTGCACGACCTGATAGTAGTGTCCATTATAAAAGCCATGGAGCGCCGACTTCGGGAAGCCGAGGGCATCGACCTCAATATCGCTCTCCGTAACGTCACCCGCGCCCGTGAGCGGAATGACCGAGTAGCCCGCGCCGTTGCTTGCCTGCACCGCTACGGTGGTGTTCTTGACGCTGACGATGCGCTCGTCGTAGATCTTGCCCGTGATCGAGCCGACGTAAACGTCCTTATAAATGGTGATCTCGGTGACGGTGGATTCCTCGATCAGCGCGTCCGCGTTCAGCTCACCAAACATACCGCCGACCTGCGACGCGGGTGCGCGCACGCCGCTCGTATCCAAGCCGTTGATCTCACTGTCTGTGATCTTGATGCTGCTGCCGCTCGCGGAGCCTGCCAGACCGCCCGCCATTGCGGAACGTCCGTCATAAGAGAAGAGGTCGGTGCGGAAGATCTCGATATAGGAGAAATCGATGGGCAGGAGGAAGTTGCCAAAGCCGATCATTCCTCCGATAAAGCCAACACCCGATGCGCTCGAATCCGAGATGGAGATATTGTTGTACTTCGTGCCCGTCAGCGTGCCCGCCAGAACGCCTGCCGCGGTGGTGGAGGAGGTGACGCTTACGTTTGTAACGGTGAGATTTTCGGTATCGGGAAGTGCATCGAAGAGTCCGACGCTCTCGATCTGCTCGTCAATGTAAATGTAGTTGAGAATGACGTTGGTGATGGTCTTGTTGTTTCCGTTGAGCTTCTTGAAGCCGTTGATTTGGAGCGGCTCGGTGAGTGTCTCACCCGCAAAGTCCATATCGGCTCCGAGGATGATCTCCCACTCGGAGGGCTCGTACTTGGGATGTGCCTTCATCATCTCCAGGACGCTTCCCAGCTCCTTGAGCGCCTCGACGTTGTTGACGGTGAGCGTCTTGTTGACCTCGTCCACCTCATAGCCGTCGGGGGCGTATCTCCAGATCGGGCCTGCCCAGATGGGGGTCAGACCGCTATCGTACTGATTGTCGATGCTATCAAACTCCTCTGCTCTCTGCGTTGCGTAGACGTCGACCGCAAGCTTGACCGAGGGGAGCGGCTTGCCGCTCGAGAGATCGTGATTTGCCTGCTCACTCGTAACCTCGGTGGGCATATAAATGACGAGCGCGAGACGTGTGGTGGAGGCCTTGGAGGTGTTCGAGGGATAGAGCTCGCCGACCTGCATATTCCTCTCGTTGAGTCCCATCTCGGTGCCCTCAAGAAGCTTGAGCGCGTCCTCTCGCGTTTTGATCTCGCCCTTCTCCTCCACGTCGTAGGGTGCGACGATGGCGAAGGTCAGATAGTTCGAGAGCCAGAATTTTTCGCCGTTTGCGAGATAGCCCTCGGTCTCCTCTGCGGGATAGACCGCGAAGAGATAGTTGAACGCCAGACTGCCGCGGTTTTCGATCTCCAGGTATGCGACCTGGATGCAACCCGGCTCCCAGAGCGCGTTCTCGTCAAAGAGCGGCACGTTTTCCGCATTGAGGAATTTTCCGCTCGCCGAGTCCCAATAGTTCATGCCGACGTCAAGCTTACCCGATTTGATCTGATTGAAGCTTGAGGTGACCGAATCGGTAAACCACGCAAAGGTGGTTCCGAGCAAGGCGCCCGCAACGAGAACCAATGCCAGGATCGCTGAGATCAGGCAGGTTTTCGTGTTGATCCTTCTTTTCATTTTTTCATCCTTCTTTCGATTGACAGTAAAATCTGCTAAAAATAGGGATACTTAAGCCTATTTTACCACAACCGTTTCCGTTTTGCAAGAGCTTTTTGCAATTTTTTCCTTTTTTATAAAAAAGAGGGATCGGTCAGTGCCGATCGCCTCCGTAATATTTGCGATACATTCTGAAAAAGCAGGAATAATTGCTAAATCCGCTTTTTGCCGCCGCCTCGGTCATCGTCTCGCCTGCCAGAATGCGCTCGTGCGCCGCCGCAAGCCGTTTTTTGGAGAGATAGCGGTAGAGGGAGATGTTCAATTCCCTTGAAAATTTGTGGGATAGCGTTGAAGGCGAGACGTGGAGGCGTCTTGCAAGCTCTGCCACCGTCAAGGGCTTTGCGTAGTCTTGGTCGATCGCCTCGACCGTTGCGCGCACCTCGGGAGAAATGTTGATGTTCTGTCTGACCGTGCCCCCTGTATCGAGCTTACACAGGACGAGCAATCTGACCAGCGCGGAGGCAAGATACATCTGCTTTTCCTCCTCGGTCAGTGCGGAGCAGACCGTCTCGATCAGCTCCTCAAAGAGCGACGCGATGCGGTCACTCGGCAGCATCAGCACGCGCACCTCATCCATCACGTCGCGCAAAATCGGCTGCAGTGCCTCACTCTCCTCAAAGCCGATGATGCATCTCCTGTAGCTTTCGTGATCGGTCACGACGAATTGATGGAATTCGCCGCGCGGAATGATCACAAGCGTGCCGGGGGTGAGCGTTTGCTGAATATTTTTGGAGATGAGGCGAGCCTTTCCCTCCAGAAAAAGAACGAACTCGCTGTATTCGTGAAATTCCCTGCCCACGGCAGAGGGTGCGCCCTTGGCGTATTTTAAGTGCATCGCGTCGGCTCTGACGTAATGCTCAAACGTACCGTCCATTTTCTCACCTCCCTCATCATTGTAGCACGGATTTGCAGGAATTACAATGTTTTTTGCCAAAATTGCGATTCCAAATTGCATTTTCTGTGATATAATATAGAAAAAGGAGGCTTGACAATGAATCTCTTACGCCAAAAGCTTGAACGAAAAGAAAAAATTCTCGGAACGCTGGTCAGTCTGACCGATCCCTCACTCTGTGAAATTATGGGCAACGTCGGCTTTGACTGCGTCTGGATCGATATGGAGCATACCTGCATCAGCTGCAAGGATGCGCTCTGTCACCTCAACGCGGCGCGCGCCACGGGCATTCCCGCTGTCGTCCGTCTGCCGCAAAGCGATCTCTCCTACACCAAGCGCGTGCTGGAGATGGGGCCCGACGGCATCATCTTCCCGATGGTCAGAAGTGCCAAAGAGGTGCGCGAGCTGCTCGATATGACCCTCTATCCCCCACACGGAGGCACGCGCGGCTTTGGCCCTCTGCGCGCCATCGGCTACGGAAGGATCGACGCGCGCGAGTACGTCACCGAGGGCTATCTCGACACCTGCCGCTTCGTACAGATCGAGCATATCGATATGATCGACGAATTGGAGGAGATCGCAAGCATTCCCTACGTTGACGGCTTCATCTTCGGCCCGAACGATCTCTCCGCCTCTCTCGGCGATTTTCTCAACGTCTTTGGAGACAGGACGATGACCGAGATCCGTCGCGCGATCGACATCCTGCGCCGTCACGGCAAGGTGGTCGGTCTTGCGGGCGGTATGAACGAGAGCGACGTCCGCGTCTGGTCGGAATTGGGGCTTGATATGCTCTTTGCGGGTGCGGATTGGAGCTTTATCTACGCGCACGGGCTTCAAACGCTCAATCTGATGAAAAAATACAACTGACGGAGGAACACTATGGATTCTTTCAAACGCGACGGCTATACCGTGGAATTGGGCGATGCCTTGATCCACGTAGACAACGAAGCCCGCTTTCGAAGCGGACATATGTCACACGCGATGGTCGAGTATAAGCCCGATCACGTCATCGATTTCAACTCCAACTGCAGTGCGGCGCTCTACGGTGGGCATTCGACCTACGGCTGGGTGGAATACCGCTACTCCTCCGATGCGGGCGCAAGCTTCTCCGAGGAGATCCACGCGCTTCCCTACTCCAAGCAGTCGCTCTACGACGGCATTCACACCATCTCCGTGGAAAAGGCGGTGGTCTGCGATGACGGCACGCTCGTTGCCATCTGTCTGCGTAACGATGCGCACAAGCTCTGCGAGCCGTGGGATACGCCTACGGTGGTGCGCAGCCTTGACGGCGGCAAGACCTGGACCGAGCCCTCGGAGCTTTGCCCCTACAAGGGGCGCGTTTACGACGCCCGCTATCACAACGGCGTGGTCTACGCGCTCGAATTCTGCAACGACGGTGTCAAGGCATTCTGCGGCTGGAACGACGAGCACGTCTACCGCATCTTCGCAAGCTACGACAGCGGTGTCTCCTTTGAGGAGGTCTGCGTTGTCCCCATCCCCTCAAAGGGGCGCGGCTACGGCTCGATGATCTTTGACGGCGAGGGACGTCTGCACGTCTACGCCTATAATCTGAACGCGGAGCGCGAGATGGATCACATCGTCAGCGAGGACTGCGGTAAGACCTGGGGCAGTGCCGAGGTCTGCTACGTTGCCAAGGGCATCCGCAATCCCCAAACGGCGATCGTGGACGGGATCTTCGTCCTGCACGCGCGCGCCGAGCAGTGGACGGGCTTTGTCCTCTACACCTCCCGTGACGGCTCGCATTGGGACGAGGGCGAATACATCGGCACCAACACGGGCGGCTGCTACTACTCCAACAACGTCCTTCTCAACGACCCCAACGGCGGCAAGCGCCTCCTCATCCAATACTCCGAATGCTATCACCGCGACTGCGTCAACGTTATGCACCGCTGGTTGAAAATTCGGAAGTGATGTTAGGGGGGTATCAGAAGATTTATTAGGGGGAACTTTTGCAAAAGTTCCCCCTATAACCCCCTCAAAAACTTTTAAAAAAGTTTTTGGGTTATTTAGATTTATTAGTCTGTGCCACTGTCCTTAGGCAGTGTGACAGACTTTTTTGTTTCTCTTACAGCTCCAAACAATAGCTCCCGCAGCCATTT
>JAZQWH010000001.1:0-33452 GCA_045632205.1 Eubacteriales bacterium | reverse complement strand
ATCGGGGGATCAGGTCAGATCAGATTTATAATTTCCGCAAGCCCCGTAACACTGTAATCGGCAGGTACCCCTGCAAAAACGCCGTCAAAATCGAAAAAGCAGGATTGCATTCCCGCGTTTTTCCCCGCCTCAAGATCGATCGGACGGTCTCCGATCATCACACAGACCGCGGGATCGAGCCCGTGACGCGCGGCAAGCGAGAGGAGTGCATCGGGTGCGGGCTTTGAGGGGAAGCCCATCGAGGCATCGATGACGTCGGTAAAATAGGAAGCAATTCCAAGATTTTCGAGGATCCGATGAATGCAAGCACCCGTGTGCGTGTAAAGGTAATTGCGCTTTCCGCTCTCCTTGACCGCCGAAAGCAAGCGCTCCGCACCGTCAAAAAGCTTGAAATCGAGGTAACGCTCTGCCTGGATCTCCTGAAATTCCTTCATAAACGCCTCTTGCGTGTATCCCGCTTCCCACTCAGCCATAAGATAGCCGTATTTTGTAAAGGCGCGAACTCCGCGGTAAAGCTCCTGCTCCGATACGGTCGGTCTTCCTCCGTGCCGACGCATCAGCTCGTGAATGATCTCCATAAAGATGGGATAGGAATCCGAAAGCGTGCCGTCAAAATCATAGATAAAATGCTCAATCATCCTCGCCCTCTCCTTTTTTACGCTTCGGGGCACGGTCGGATTCGGGATACTCGTGCGTGGTAAGCGACGTAAATTTAATATCCTTCGTGCCGAAGAGATAGGCGATTCCCGAGATCAGAATTGCGGGAACGGTGATCAGAAAATACATCAGCCACATCCGATTGAGCTGTGTACCGCCAATGGGATGCGCTAAAATGCCCGTGTACATTCCCTCCAGGATCAGCGCCGCGCTCTTGCCGAACGCACCGAGCGAGCCAAAGAAGGAGGATTTGGGAAGAAGGGCGGCAAGCATAATGAAAATTGCAAACAGGAAGTTGGGAATATTGGCAAACAACGAAATGAGCAAGCCCTTATAGGGTTGATTCTTGATCCTTCCGTGCAAAATTCCGATCCGTTCCTTGAATCCAAGCTCCCACGACATCGTATAGAGAAGGAACAGATAGAACAGAATGGCGGCAATGCTCGTGGCGTTGCGCAGCGTGTAGCTCTCTGCCTTTCCTGCCGCAAGGGCGAGCGAAAAGCCAAAGATCGCAGTTGCAAACTGATTTAAAAACATTTTGACCATATTGTAGGAATGGTCCCGAAAGAGCGTTTTCATCCAAATTCTCCTATTCTGAGATTTCGAAAATACTGCTCCTATTATATCGCAATTCCCGCAAAAAAGCAATCTCGGCAAAGAAAAGTTTACACTTTATCAACTAAAATATCAAAATATGTTGTATAATAAAGGTATCCAAGCAAAGGAGGTGCCGCAATGAATGGCTCGATCTCACAAGCCGAATTCTCTCCCACCGTGCAGGAATTCATCTCGTATAAATCCGCGATCCAGGGCTGCTCGCAAAAAACGGTTGAGGAATATCTCTTCGATCTGCGCACCTTTTTTCGCTATCTGCTCGCAAAGGAACGCGGCATTGACCCCGCAAGCGAGGAATTTTTGCAGATCGACGTCAGCGTATTTGACCTCGACCGAATCGGACGGGTAAAGACCGAGGAGATCTACGATTTTCTCTTCTACGCCAATCGCGAGAGAGGAAACAGATGGTCGGCACGCGCGCGCAAGCTCTCCGCTCTCCGTGCGCTCTACAAATACCTCGTGAGCCGCCGCCACTACCTCACCGTCAATCCAACCGCCGATATCGACAGCCCCAAGCCGCAAAAGTCCCTCCCCAAGGTCCTCACGCTTGAGGAAGCGCTCGCGCTCCTCTCTGCCGTTGAGGAGGATCAGGATTCGAAAAACCGCATCCGCGACTACGCCATCCTCACCCTCTTTCTCAATTGCGGAATGCGTGTCTCCGAGCTGGTCGGCATCAATCTGATGGACGTGGATTCCGAGCTTCGCTCCATCCGCGTAACGGGTAAGGGTGCAAAGGAGCGCATCGTCTATCTCAACGACGCCTGCAGATCCGCACTCGGTGCCTATCTTGCCGAGCGCCGCTCCCCCGCCTATGCAAGGGTGCAGGAGAATGCCCTCTTCATCAGCCGCCTGGAGCAGAGGATGAGCGTGAAGACCGTGCAAGCAATGGTCTACAAGTATCTCGACCGCGCGGGGCTCTCGGCAAAGCATTATTCCGTGCATAAGCTCCGCCATACCGCCGCAACGCTGATGTATCAGTCGGGCAACGTGGACGTCCGCGTGCTCAAGGACATTCTCGGGCACGAACAGCTCAACACCACGCAGATCTACACACATATCGGTAACCGCGACATTGAAGCCGCAATGACACAAAATCCCTTGTCAAGGGTGAAGAAATAAAGAATTGTTTTTTTGAGGGGGAAGCTTTTAAAAAGCTTCCCCCTCATCTATTCAATATACCCCTTCTCCGTTCACCTTTCACTCCAGCCGAGCGAGCGACCGACTGCCTTGTGCCAGCCTGCAAGACGCACGTCGCGCTCGGAATCGGTCATATCGGGCGTAAATTGCTTGTCGCTCCTCCACGCGCGGCGGATCTCCTCCGTATCGGAATAGACACCGACAGCAAGACCGGCAAGAGTTGCCGCACCGAGTGCCGTTGTTTCAATGCATCGCGGTCTCACAAGCTCCGTCCCAAGAATATCCGCCTGGAATTGGAGCAGGAAATTATTTGCCGACGCACCGCCGTCCACGCGAAGCGCGCGAATGGGTGATGCACATTCACTCTGCATCAGGCGCAAAACGTCCGCGGTCTGATATGCCATCGCCTCAAGCCCCGCACGTACAACGTGTTCGCGCGTGGTGGCGCGTGTCAGCCCCACCAGCGTTCCGCGTGCGTACGGATCCCAATACGGTGCGCCGAGTCCGACAAACGCGGGCACAAGATAGACACCTGCCGTATCGGGCACACGCAGTGCCATTTTTTCGCTGTCCGACGCCTTTTTGATCAATCCGAGTCCGTCACGAAGCCACTGCATCACCGCTCCGCAAACGAAAACCGAGCCCTCAAGCACGTAGCTCGTCCGATCTCCGATCCGCCATCCCACCGAGGTCAGAAGCCCCTGCGAGGAGGTGATGGCACGCTCTCCCGTGTTCATCAGCAGAAAGCCGCCCGTGCCGTAGGTGTTTTTCGCGTCCCCTACGTCAAAGCAGCACTGACCGAAGAGCGCCGCCTGCTGATCCCCCGCGATCCCCGCGATCGGGATGCTACCACCGAACAGCTCTGTCACGGTGTAGCCGAAGATCCCCGACGAGGGAAGCACGCTTGGCATCATACAACGAGGAATTCCAAACAGGCGCAGCAGGTCGTCATCCCAATCCATCGTATGAATATTGAAAAGCATCGTGCGTGACGCGTTGGAGGGATCGGTTGCGTGTACCGCGCCGCCCGTAAGACGGTACAACAGCCACGAATCGACCGTTCCGAAGAGCAATTCTCCGCGCTCTGCCCGCTCTCGCGCGCCCTCAACGTGATCGAGGATCCACTGAAGCTTTGTGGC
Organism: Eubacteriales bacterium; assembly: GCA_045632205.1. Classification (GTDB taxonomy): domain Bacteria; phylum Bacillota; class Clostridia; order Oscillospirales; family CAG-272; genus UMGS1865. Next base: position 29,904 of record JAZQWH010000001.1, on the reverse strand, counting down.
GGAGAAATAGGAATCGATCAAAAGTCCCGTACGCGCACGGATCTCCTCGGTGTAGCCCTGCTGCTTCAGCTCATCGCAATACGCCGCGGTACGGCGACACTGCCAGACGATCGCATTACAGATGGGCATTCCGCTCTCCTTTTCCCACACGACAACGGTCTCGCGCTGATTGGTGATGCCGATGCCTGCAACGTCACCCGCCTTAGCACCGATCCTCTGCATCGCCTCAACGGCAACGCCGATCTGAGAAGCCCAGATCTCGGTGGCATCGTGCTCCACCCATCCGTCCGCGGGAAAGATCTGACGGAATTCACGCTGTGCCATTGAGCAAAGATTTCCTTTTTCATCAAACAGAATACAACGCGAGCCTGTCGTACCCTGATCCAATGCCATCAAATAGCGTCCCATACAAGAATTCCTCCTTTATTTTGAAATGCGGTCAGCCGCCTCGATCAACTGATGGACGAGCGTGACAACGCGCGTGCGGTCACATCCAATTCCATCGTGCTCGGCATCTGCCGCGCGTCGGGCGGTTGAAAGAAAGCGGGAAACGACCGTCTCCTCCAGCTCTCGGATACGCTCCACACGCTTGGAAAAGGCGGCAAGGAGCGCTTCCGTCTGCTCTCTCCGCTCGCGCAATGCCCGAAGAAACGCAACGGTCTCCTCTCCCCTGTCGATCATTTGGAGGCGGAAGGCAAATGCCTCCGCGCGGAGCTGCGCCAGGAGAGTCTCCTCCCATTTCTGTCTGAGGATCGCCGCACGGAGAATGAGATCGTAAAGCGCCCCCTGAATCCCTTCAATTGCGGAAAAAAGCGGATGGAGCGAGCGGTAAACGCGCGCGCCGTCCTCCCCACCGCGGAAGATCGAGGTCTGTGTTGGGAGTGATTGCAAAAAGCGCTTGCCCTCCGAGGCGATTTGCTTAGAAAGATCCAACAAACGCGCATCCGCCTCGGTGCAGGGATCCTCCGTCTGCTCCGTCGCGTTCGCAAGGTGCGCCCGAATTGCCTCACGGATGGCGCGCGGATCGCCCTTCTGCTCCTTCACCAGCGCATCCCACGCTGTGTCCTCTAATTCCGCATGCAAAAATTCTCTCATAGCCGCTCCTGTCGATCGTTTTTTCTATCTTCATCTTACCACAAAACCCTCGCAAAATCAAGAGCCGCACAAAAAAAGAAAAAAGACGGCAATGCCGTCCTTTTTCTTGGCGAATTATCGGATGTCCACGTTCACCTTTTTGCCCGTGCCCGCAGACGCAGCCTTGATCACGGTACGGATCGCCTTTGCGATCTTTCCGTGTCTGCCGATCACCATACCCATGTCGTCGGGTGCAACGGTGAGAGTCAGCGTAATGGAACGCTCGTCCTCAACCTTTTCCACCTTCACTTCCTCGGGCGTATCAACGATCGCCTTCGCGATGTTGACCAAGGTTTCCTGCAAGTTAATCATTTGCGTTCTCCTCTACGGGATCAGTCAACGATGCCGTTCTTCTTGAGCAGTGCCTTTACCGTCTCGGTGGGCTGTGCGCCGTTTGCGATCCAGGTCTTTGCCTTCTCAGCGTCGATCTTGATCTCTGCAGGGTTGGTCATGGGGTTGTAGTAGCCAACCTCATCGATGAAGCGGCCGTCTCTGGGAGAACGGCTGTCTGCTACGATCACACGGTAGAAGGGAGCCTTCTTTGCGCCCATTCTCTTCAGTCTCATTTTTACCATTTTTGTGTTCCTCCAAAAATAAAATTGTTTTTGTTTTTTTGTTTTTTCATTTATGAATGTACGGTGAAATCAGAAAGGCATCTTCATTCTGCCGAGCATTTTCATTCCCTTTTTGCCCCTGCTCATATCCGTGAATTGCTTCATCATCTTGAGCATCTGGTCAAACTGCTTGAGGACCTTATTGACCTCCTCCACGCTCGTTCCCGAGCCTGCCGCGATACGCTTTTTGCGAGAGGCGTTGATGATCTCGGGCTTCTCGCGCTCGCGTCTTGTCATAGAGTGGATGATCGCCTCGGTATGCGCAAGCATCCCTTCATCGATCTTGACGTCCTTCATCGCGCTCCCTCTCATACCGGGGAGCATTCCCATCAGCTGCTCGAGGTTGCCCATTTTCTTGAGCTGCGTGAGCTGATCGAGATAATCGTCGAGAGTGAAGGTCTGCTGACGCATCTTCTGCTCAAGTGCCGCCGCCTGCTTCTCATCGTAAGCCGCCTGCGCCTTATCAATGAGCGTCAGCACGTCACCCATACCCAGAATCCTCGACGCCATTCGGTCGGGATAGAAGGGCTCGATCGCATCCATCTTCTCGCCCATACCGACGAATTTGATGGGCTTTTGCGTAACGTAGCGGATGGAAAGCGCCGCACCGCCTCGCGTATCACCGTCAAGCTTTGTCAATATGACGCCCGTGATGTCAAGCAGGTCGTTGAAGGTCTGCGCAACGTTGACCGATTCCTGGCCGATCATCGCATCGACCGTCAAAAGGATCTCCGTGGGCTTGACCTCCGCCTTGATCTCCTTGAGCTCCTCCATCAGCACCTCGTCGATCTGCAGACGTCCTGCCGTATCCACGAAGACCATATCGTAGCCCTTTTGCTTTGCAAACTTTACGCCCTCCGCCGCGATCTTGACGGGGCTGACCTTGTCACCCATCGTGAACACGGGGATCTCCAGACGCTCACCGAGCACCTCGAGCTGCTTGATTGCCGCAGGACGGTAGACGTCACACGCGACCAGAAGCGGACGCTTGCCCTGCTTTTTATACATCGCGGCAAGCTTACCTGCGTGCGTGGTTTTACCCGCACCCTGCAAGCCGACCATCATAATGACCGTGGGGGGATTGGAAGCAATGGTGAGCTTTGCCTGCGAGCCACCCATCAGGCGCGTAAGCTCCTCGTTGACGATCTTAACGATCTGTTGAGCGGGCAGAAGCGATTCAAGCACCTCCGTGCCGACCGCGCGCTCCGAAACGATCTTGATAAACTCGCGTACGACCTTGAAGTTAACGTCAGCCTCAAGCAGCGCGAGCTTGATCTCACGCATACCCTCCTTGACGTCGGCTTCGGTCAGCTTTCCCTTGCTCCGAAATTTCTTGAAGGCATTGCTCAACTTATCGCCGAGACTTTCAAACATTCAGGCTTCCTCCTTTCGGAATTAACGAACCGACTGTGCCAATCCTTCCGCCGCGCGGCGTACGTCCTCTCCGACCTCGGCATCCCGAAGCAGCAAAAGCAACGCCTCCGCACTGCTCTGCGTTTGGCGAAAACGCTTGGCAAGCCCTAATTTCTCTTCAAAAAACAGCAATTCCTCCTCCGCCTTCTTGATCAGCTCGCGCACGCCCTGTCGGGAAATCCCGATCTCCTGCGCGACCTCGGCGAGAGAAAGATCCAAATTGTAGTAGTAATCCAAAACCGTGCGCTTTCTCTCGGAGAGCACCTCTCCGTAAAAATCGAGCAAAAACGCAATTTCCAGATTCTTTTCAAACATACCGTCACCTCATTTTAAAGGTGTAAAGCAAAATGCTTTACAAGTATACCACAGGAATAACGGTTTGTCAAGAGTTTTTTTCAAATTTTTCGGCATTTTCGAATTTTCTTTGAATTTTTAAGGGTGTGTGAAGCATACGGAGCAATGCCACAGCCGTCCGCAACGATCCTACTCCTCCACTCCCGCGAGATATTGCTCTGCGAAATGCGCGGCGACCGCACCGTCTGCGGCGGCGGTGACCACCTGGCGCAACGCCTTGGTGCGCAGATCTCCCGCCGCGAAAACGCCCGAAAGAGAGGTTTTGGTGCTTTCGTTTGCCACAACGTAGCCCGACCGATCCAATTCCACCTGTCCCGCAAAGAGCGCGGAAACGGGATCACGCCCGATGCTGATGAACAAGCCGTCCACCTCGCGCACCTCCTCAGCCCCCGTTTTGCGATTGCGGACGCGGATGCCGTTGACGCGTCCCGCCTCCAGAATCTCCGAGACCTCGCTATCCCAAAGGAACTCCACGTTTTCGCGCGCCAGAAGCGGATCGTGATAGATCCTGGTCGCGCGCAACGTATCCCTGCGATGGATGAGAAGCACACGCTCGGCGAGATGCGAAAGATAGAGCGCATCCGAGACCGCGCTGTTTCCGCCGCCTACCACCGCAACGGTCTTTCCGCGATAAAAGCGACCGTCGCAGTGCGCGCAGTAATGCACTCCCCTGCCCACAAGCGCCTCCTCGTTGGCAAGCCCCAACGGGCGAGGATTGGCTCCCGTGGCAAGGATCACCGTTTTGGCAAGGTATTTGCCCGCATCGGTCACGATCTCCTTGACCGCCCCCGCAAGCGAAACCGCTTGCACCTCTCCGTAAGCGGTCTCCGCGCCGAAGCGCTCTGCTCCCGCCTGCATCCTCATTCCCAATTCAAAGCCGTCGATCCCCTCGTCAAAGCCGGGGTAATTATCGATCTTATCGGTCAGAGCCATCTGCCCTCCCGCAGAGAGCCGCTCCACAACGAGCGTATCCAACCCCGCTCGCGCCGCGTAAAGCGCCGCCGAATAGCCCGCAGGGCCACCCCCGAGTATGACCGTATCGTAAATTCTCTCCATTGTACGCGCTCCTTTCTTCCTTTTGTATATAGTATAGCCGATTTGACCGCGTGATTTCCGTGATCCCGTCACCAATAAAAAATTGCCCGTACAAAAACGTACGGGCAATTCCTGTTTTCTTATTCAGCCTTGTAGAATCTTGCGAAGAGGAACTGAACCAACGCAAAGATCACACCGAGTCCGAGGGCAACGATGAGAGCGAAATCGTTCTCGCCGCCGATCTGAACCATTGCGGTCTCGGGGAGAAGCGCACCGACCATCGAGATCGCGGTAAGCGAGCCGGCGAAGGAGGTGAGCAGGATAACCATAACGCGAACGATGAGAACGCTGAGAACTGCGAGGATGAGACCCGCGCCCATAGCAACCGTATCGTCGCCGAAGAATCCCCAGAAGAAGTTATAGCCAACGAGGTATGCTACCGCGAAGAGGACGTAAGTGAACTTCTTGAATCCAAGGAAGAAGAAGAGCAATGCAAGCACGCCGCCGAATACGTAAGTAAGAATTGCGGGCAAATTCTCCATTCCCTCCTGAAGAAGCAGGAAATCGAAAATTGCGGAGCCTACGACGTAACCAACGCCTGCAAATCCGACTGCGCAAATGAACTTGAGCAAACGGTAACCAAACACACCTGCCGTCAGTGCAAAGAGCATTGCGGCAACGAGAACGACTGCCTCAGCGATGTTGATGTCGGTTGCGATGTCCTTGATCGAGCTTACCATATCAGCCAAAGCACTCTTGAGGTGCTGGATGAACCCTATTTCTGAAAAAATAAACAACTCAGGCATAAGCATCTCCCTATCCATGATAAAATATGACACTCTTATTATACCCCCAAAATACATCTTTGTCAATAGATAGCATCAAAATTTTTGCAAAAATCTCCTCTAAAAAAATCTTTCTCCCCCTTTTTTATATGTTTTTCGAAAAAATTCACTTCATCCCTTTACAAGAGCAAAAAAAAATGGTAGAATAAAGGCGGTACCCCCATCCCCGCACAGATCAAATTGACGGAGGTTTTCTTATGGAAAAGCAGTATTCCGACACCAATCTCAAATATCTCATTCGCGGGATCATGATGCTGCACACGCAGGATGAGTGCCTACATTTTTTTGAGGATCTTTGCACCGTTTCCGAATTGCAGGAAATGGCTCGCCGTCTCCAGGCTGCAAAAATGCTCAAAAACAACTACATCTATTCCGAGATCGCCGAGCAGACGGGGCTTTCCACCGCCACCATCAGCCGAGTCAACCGTTGCCTCAAATACGGCAACGAGGGCTATCTGACCGTGCTCGAGCGTCTGGAAAAATCGGAGCGCCGCTAATGAACACAGGAAACAGCTATACCGCAATTGCCCGCGTTTACGATCGCCTCAACAAGGAGCTCGATTACGCCGCGTGGGCAGACTTTTTCGATGCCTGCTTTGATCGCTTTCTTCCAAAGCGCCCTACCCTTCTGCTCGATCTTGCCTGCGGAACGGGTAGTATGACCGTGGAGCTTGCCCGACGCGGCTATGATATGATCGGCGTGGACGGAAGCTGCGATATGCTCTCCGAGGCGTTCTGCAGAGCGGCGGGCTTGCCCGTGCTTTGGCTTGAGCAGGATATGCGAAGCTTTGAGCTTTACGGCACGGTCGGTGCGGTAAGCTGCTGTCTCGACAGCCTCAACTATCTCCCCTCCCTTGCCGACCTCAAGCAATGCTTTGCCTGCGTGCATAACTATCTCGACCCCGACGGGCTCTTCCTGTTCGATATGAACACGCCCTACAAATTCGAGCAGATCTATGCCTCCAACGCCTACGTGCTTGAGGAGGAGATCGATTACGGCGACGGAGAGAGCGGTCTGGTCTACTGCGGCTGGCAGAATTTTTACGACCCCGAGACCCGCACCTGCGAGTTCGAGCTCTCGCTCTTTGAGGAGATGCCCGACGGCTCCTACCGCCGCTCCGACGAGCAGCAGCGTGAATTTTGCTACACGCTTGAGGAGATCAGGCAAGCCCTGACCGACACGGGCTTTGAATTTCTCGGCGTTTGGTCGGACTATCAGTTCTCCCCCATTGCAGAGGATACGCCGCGTTGGTATTTTGCCGCGCGCGCGATCAAGGATTAAATATTACCACAGAAAAGGAACACCGCTATGCCATCCACCATCTTACGCGCTATGACCGCAGACGGAAGCGCGCGCATCCACGTCATTCGCTCCACCGACATCGTCAATGAGGCGATCCGCATTCATCACACCACCCCCACCGCATCCGCAACGCTCGGACGTCTCCTCACGGCGACCTCTATGATGGGCTGTATGCTCGGTGAAAAGGAAAATACCATTACCGTCGCGCTCAACGGTGACGGCCCTGCAGGGCACGTGCTTGCCGTTGCCGATTATTACGGAAACGTGCGCGGCTACCTTCAAAATCCCGCAGTCGATCTTCCGCTCAAGGCAAACGGAAAGCTTGACGTGGGCGGTGCCGTCGGACGCGGACTCCTCAACATCATTCGCGACACGGGAGACAACGAGCCCTACAACGGCTCCATCAACCTCGTCAGCGGCGAGATCGCGGAGGACGTTGCCGCATACTACGCGCAAAGCGAGCAGATCCCCACGGTCTGCGCACTCGGCGTTCTGATCGACACCGATTGCACCTGCCGTGCAGCAGGCGGCGTGCTTGTTCAGCTCCTTCCCTTTGCCGCATCCGAGACGGTCGATCTCATCGAGCGCAACGTGCAATCACTTGCAAACGTCTCGCGTCTCTTTGACGAGGGCTTGACCAATGAGCAGATCGCCGACGTTGCGCTCAAGGATATTCCCTATGACGTCTTTGATGAATTGGACGTCGAATACAAGTGCAATTGCAGCCGCGAGCGCACCACCAAGGCACTCATCACGCTTGGACAAAACGATCTCTTCAAGCTCCTTGAGGAGCAAAAAGCCGAAACGGGACGCGAGGTGCTGGAGGTCAACTGCCGCTTCTGCGACAAAAAACAATATTACAACCGCGCCGACGTGGAAAAAATGTTCCATTGATAGAAAGGGTGTTTTTTGCGGGGGAGAACTTTTTTGAAAAAAAGCTTCTCCCCCGCATCCCTTTTCAAAAAACGTTTAAACCTTATCGGGGTTAACTATTTAGTCTGTATCGCCGACCGTCAAATGCCTCAATGAAAGCCAACGATCTGCTTCCTGCCTGTTTGCAAACAGATAAGCTTGTACCTATCGAGGCTCCCTTGTGCAAAGAGAGCTGTCAACGAAGCTGACTGAGGGATTGTACCCGTGTCAGGAACGTCAAAAGGCTCTTAAAGGAGCTCAAAAAAGTGAGGGAGAGAACCTTTCAAAGGTCCTCTCCCTCTCATTCATTTTATGTATTAGCGTGCTTCCAGCATTTCCTTGGAGGTCGCTGCGGTTGCATTGATCTCCTCGGGCTCGCGATAGGACGGAACGACACGCTTCATTGCATCCTTAACGGCAATTGCCTCAAGCTCCATTTCGGATACGGCAACCGCCTCGGCGAGCAGCTCCAATCGGCTGTCGACCTCTGCACGTGTCAGCGGTGCATCGTGCTCAACGAAAATAAGATTGTTTTCCGTACGGTCAAGGATCTCGCAACGGATGAGCAGCTCCTCATAGAGCTTTTCGCCCGGGCGAAGTCCGATCTCGCGGATCTCAATGTCTCTGTACGGACGGAGCCCCGAGAGACGGATCATATTTTCTGCAAGCTCCAGGATCTTGATCGGCTTACCCATATCAAGAACGAACAGCTCGCCGCATTTTGCCATCGCACCTGCCTGCATCACAAGCTGAGATGCCTCGGAGATGGTCATAAAATAACGGATGATGCGCTTATCCGTAATGGTGACGGGGCCGCCCTCCTCGATCTGTCGGCGGAAGAGCGGAATGACCGAGCCGTTTGAGCCCAGCACGTTACCGAATCGAACCGCCGCAAAGGAGGTCTTGCTATCCGTGCGGCACTGCACAACCATCTCGCACATCCGCTTGGACGCGCCCATAATGTTGGTGGGATTGACCGCCTTATCGGTAGAGATCAGAACGAACTTCTCAACACCGTATTTTTCCGCCATATCCGCGGTATTTTTGGTGCCGAATACGTTATTCTTGATCGCCTCACAATTGCTATGCTCCATCAGCGGGACGAGCTTGTGCGCCGCCGCGTGGAATACGATCTCGGGACGGTAAGCGGCAAACACTGCCTCCAGGCGCTTGCGATCGCGCACGGATCCGATCTCCACCCTCAGGTCAAGGTCTTTGCCGTACTGACGACGAAGCTCCTGCTCGATTTCATACGCATTGTTCTCGTAAATATCAAGAATGACCAAGCGACCGACGCCGCATCTGGCGAGCTGTCGGCAAATTTCACTTCCGATCGATCCTCCGCCGCCCGTAACAAGCACGGTCTTGCCTCCGTAAAAGGCTTTTGACACTTCATCGTTGATGTCGTGCGCGTTGCGGAAGAGGAGATCCTCGATGCGAAGCTCACGGATCTTTCTCGGCTCGACCGATTTGACCTCACCCGAATCGGTGCGGAGATGCTCGTAAAGCTTGACCTTGCATCCCGTCCTCGAATAGAATTCGTAGAGGCGCTTTGCCGTGTCTCCGTCGATGGAGGGGAGCGCCAGAACGATCTCCTGCACGGGCAGGCTCTGAAGCTTTTCGATAATTCCGTCGTCCTCAGCGTAGACCTTGAGTCCGCAAACGCGGCTTCCGATCTTGCGCGCATCGCGGTCGATGAAGCAAACGGGATTGTAATGCGATGCGGAGTTATAGAGAAACTCCTCCGCAAGCAGAGATCCAACCTGCCCCGCTCCCACGATGGCAACACCGATCTGATGCAGATCGTGCGTGCCGAGGTTGTTGAGATGACGGTAGTATTGCTGATAGAAAAAGCGCGAGGAAAGCGACGTCACGCAGAACATTGCTACCATAGAAACGGTCTGCCAGACGCCAAGGAACGTGCGACTCCAGAGATAGGTGATGAGCAGAGTGAGCATGCCACCCAAGCCATCCGCCACTACCATTGTCAGATAGAGTCTGGAATTTGCGTATCTCCAGACGTTTGAATAGATCCGAAAGAGCGATCGCACAAGCAAAATGCAGGCGATACCAATGAGAACGTTCACAACGTACCAGATGCCCTTTACCGTGACCGGAGCCTCCTTAAGTAGCGAGACGAGCAACGCAAGCACCGCAACCGCGGCGTAGATTGCCGTATCGATCAAAATCAGTATCAGTTTTCTGACGTTCATAAAAAACTTCCTTATCTTTTGTTTTTTGGGGAAGCGCGATTATTTTGCGTAAAGGTCTGCGGGGTAAACGTTCTTTTCGTGCAGGGCAGCCAGCTCGTTCATAACGTCCTCACGGTCTGCCTGGTAGGTAATGCCGAACCAACGGTCGTGGGATGCCTTTGCGCGTACACTGATCTTGTTTTCCGCGAGGAAATCGTTGACCATAATGGGAAGGAGGCACTCTGCCTTGATCTCATCGGGCTTGATCCGCTTGAGGAACGCCTCAAAGTATGCGTCCATATCGGCAAGCAGCTCATTGTGGAAGCCGAAGATGTTCATGGAGACCTGCGCCTCGGGGTCAAGCTCGCCGCGATCGCAAACGATCTTGTGTCCCTCACCGTATTGGATATTGCTCGTCTCGTCCACGAATACGAGCTTGCCGTCCTTGATCTCGCAAACGCCGCGGGTGACCGCACCGTTCTCGCTCATGGTGTTGCCCAGGATGTAGGGAACCATGCTCGCCTCGGACTTGTCCGCCAGCTCAACGAGCATACCGTGCATCGTTTCAAACGCCTCTCTGCCATAGTAGTCGTCTGCATTGACGGTTGCGAAGGGAGCGCGGATGACGTCCTTTGCCGCCAGAACCGCGTGTACCGTGCCAAAGGGCTTGGTGCGATCTGCGGGGATCTGATACCACGCGGGAATGGAGGAATAATCCTGAACCGCGTAATCGACCCTCACGCCTGCGGGCAGCTTATCGCCAACGGTGGTCTTGACCTGCTCCACCATCTCGGACTTGAGAATGAATACGATCTGATCAAAGCCTGCGCGGATCGCATCGTGAATGGAATATTCCATCAGGATCTCGCCGTGAGGCCCGACGTGAGAGATTTGCTTGTTGCCGCCGAATCTGCTTCCGAGACCTGCCGCAAGAATGACGAGTGTTGTGTGTTTCATCATTGAAACTCCTTTCGCGTAACGGTGTGTAATGGTAATTCCTGTAAAAGCGGGGCAAAAAAGCGTGGCTTTTTCTTCCCTTTTTTATTATTATACAATAAGATCGGCAACTTGTCAAGGCATCGACAAAAAGCTCTTTGAAAAAATCGTTTTATTAACTTGTTTTTCTGTTTTGAATCACTCAAGATTGCAAACACAAAAGCCCCCGTATCGGTATGATACGGGGGCATCGGTCTTATTCAAATTCGCGGATCAAGCGCATCACGTCGGCGGTGATCTCCTCCGTGGGATGGTCCAGCACAAGCGCCAGCTCCGTGCAAAGATTGCGCTTTGCCGCCTCGGCATAGGAGCGCTCGGTCTCGGAGATCCGACGTGCAAGCGGACGCGGCTCATCCAATCTCGCCTGCACCGTTTTGAGCACAAGCACCCAATCCTCGGGCATATAGCGGCGCATATGCTCCTGATAGCGCTCGCGCAAGCGCTTGGCGTTTTCCTCCACGATCAGCGCAACGCGCGGAATGTCCGCAAGCAATGCCTGCGCCTCCTCTGCGGTAATGAGCGCGCGCAAAAATACACATTCGCTATCCACGGGAACGTACATCATACTGTTTACGTCGTGGACAGAATGCATCACATAATACAGCCTGTCTTTTGGCATACCGTCCAAGGGTGCAGCCTGAACATCTACGATCTTGCAAACTCCACCGGACCCGTAAAACACATAGTCATTTTTCTGAAACATCTTTTCCGTCTCCTACCTGTTTGCCATCGGACGATCGAGCATATCCGCCGATTTGTGCTTATATTATATCATATTTTTCGTCAAAATGGAATTGACAAATTTAACAAAAATTTAACTGTTTACGAGCAAATCACATAAAAAAATGCCCTTTGAGACAAAGCGATCCCCTTCTCCGTCGCCCCCTTGAGAAATGATGCAACGGCAAATTCGCCAATTTTTTTTGCCTTTTTGGAAATTTGTAACACCTTTGTAACGCACGGTATGCTATGATAAAAACACAAGAAAGGCAAGCGCCTTTTCGCAAGAAATAACGAAAGAAAGGAATTCTTCCAATGCCTAAGTTTCCGGATGACAACAATATTCTTTCCGCGGGACTGTTCTCCTTCCCGACAGCCACTCAGATGTATGAGTTTGACTTCACCTTCGAGGCGTTTGAGCAGGAGGCGGATGACCTTGACAAGCAGTACCCCGGCGAGGGCTATCAACGCGCGTACGACAAAACCGTGTTGCGCCTCTTTGATACCTACGCTTCCATGTGCATACGCAGAGAAAACCCGGACATCTCGGTTGACGACGTTGTATACTACTTCGATTCGTTCCTGATGAATCCGTATATTGCGGGTGCAAAAAAGTACGGGATCGACGTCAATATCAAGACGAACGAAAAAACGCTGAATCTCAACACCCTCGTGGCATTCGACGAATCCCTGGAGAAGCTCCCCAAAAGCACCCCTTTGGATGAAACGTACAAGAAATTCAAAAGAAACGAGCTGACGCTTGATTCCGTCGCCGCCGACGTCAAGGCGCGGAAGGGAACCGTTCCTTCCAAAGATGAGGCGCTTGAGCTGATATCTCGGGCAGCCTTCCTCGAGGAACGGATGAGCAATCGCAGCTTCCTGAGTAAGCTGGGCAATCTCTTTACCTATATCAGGGAGATCCTCACCGTCAATGCATTGAAGGATCTTGCCTCCAAGGTGGACGATCCGGAGCGTCTTGTGCAAGAAGCGGAGATCGGAAACGTGAATCTTGCTATCCTGAGAGCAAGGATAGACACCCTGCTCCTCCATGAGCAGTCCAAGGAAAGCACCGCGAAACTCGAAGAAAAGGCGGCTCGGCTTGCCACCGCGCACAACGATTTGGAGAACGGGCTTGATTTTGATCAGCTTGATAAAAACGAAAGCTCGCTCGACGGCGCTACCGACCTCGGCGAGATCGACGATGCGTTTACGACAGAGGACGAAGAGATCGCACAGCTCAACGATGCCGATATCAGCTTCCATTTGGAGGATTCTCCGATCAAGATCGGTGAGAGCGGCGAGGTGATCGCGACCGATGAGGCGCGTCTTGCCAATGACAGTGCCGTTGCAGGCGAGGATTCCCTGCCCGATTTCGGGAACGAGTCGGTCATTTTGGAGGAAAGTCCCGAGAAAATAAGCATCGTGATCGATGAGCTTTCCGAAGAGGAGCAAACGGTGCAAAAATCCGAAAGGATCAACGAAAAGGAAGTCCCCTCCAAGGGAAGCATCTCGATCGATTGACGAGCCAAAAGCAGGAGATCCGTCGTGTCCTTCCACGGATACCGTATCTGCCCAAATTCGTCTGCGACGTAAAAAAGCATCTTCCCCCCTCTCCGAGCGCAAATTCAAGGCTCGGAGTGCAAAAAGACCTTGCAGAAGCGCTTCTGCAAGGTCTTTTTGCACTCCGAGCCTTGAATTTGCGCTCGGAGAGGGGGGAAGATGCTTTTTTACGTCGCAGACGAATTTGGGCAGATACGGTATCCGTGGAAGGACACGACGGATCTCCTGCTTTTGGCTCGTCAATCGATCGAGATGCTTCCCTTGGAGGGGACTTCCTTTTCGTTGATCCTTTCGGATTTTTGCACCGTTTGCTCCTCTTCGGAAAGCTCATCGATCACGATGCTTATTTTCTCGGGACTTTCCTCCAAAATGACCGACTCGTTCCCGAAATCGGGCAGGGAATCCTCGCCTGCAACGGCACTGTCATTGGCAAGACGCGCCTCATCGGTCGCGATCACCTCGCCGCTCTCACCGATCTTGATCGGAGAATCCTCCAAATGGAAGCTGATATCGGCATCGTTGAGCTGTGCGATCTCTTCGTCCTCTGTCGTAAACGCATCGTCGATCTCGCCGAGGTCGGTAGCGCCGTCGAGCGAGCTTTCGTTTTTATCAAGCTGATCAAAATCAAGCCCGTTCTCCAAATCGTTGTGCGCGGTGGCAAGCCGAGCCGCCTTTTCTTCGAGTTTCGCGGTGCTTTCCTTGGACTGCTCATGGAGGAGCAGGGTGTCTATCCTTGCTCTCAGGATAGCAAGATTCACGTTTCCGATCTCCGCTTCTTGCACAAGACGCTCCGGATCGTCCACCTTGGAGGCAAGATCCTTCAATGCATTGACGGTGAGGATCTCCCTGATATAGGTAAAGAGATTGCCCAGCTTACTCAGGAAGCTGCGATTGCTCATCCGTTCCTCGAGGAAGGCTGCCCGAGATATCAGCTCAAGCGCCTCATCTTTGGAAGGAACGGTTCCCTTCCGCGCCTTGACGTCGGCGGCGACGGAATCAAGCGTCAGCTCGTTTCTTTTGAATTTCTTGTACGTTTCATCCAAAGGGGTGCTTTTGGGGAGCTTCTCCAGGGATTCGTCGAATGCCACGAGGGTGTTGAGATTCAGCGTTTTTTCGTTCGTCTTGATATTGACGTCGATCCCGTACTTTTTTGCACCCGCAATATACGGATTCATCAGGAACGAATCGAAGTAGTATACAACGTCGTCAACCGAGATGTCCGGGTTTTCTCTGCGTATGCACATGGAAGCGTAGGTATCAAAGAGGCGCAACACGGTTTTGTCGTACGCGCGTTGATAGCCCTCGCCGGGGTACTGCTTGTCAAGGTCATCCGCCTCCTGCTCAAACGCCTCGAAGGTGAAGTCAAACTCATACATCTGAGTGGCTGTCGGGAAGGAGAACAGTCCCGCGGAAAGAATATTGTTGTCATCCGGAAACTTAGGCATTGGAAGAATTCCTTTCTTTCGTTATTTCTTGCGAAAAGGCGCTTGCCTTTCTTGTGTTTTTATCATAGCATACCGTGCGTTACAAAGGTGTTACAAATTTCCAAAAAGGCAAAAAAAATTGGCGAATTTGCCGTTGCATCATTTCTCAAGGGGGCGACGGAGAAGGGGATCGCTTTGTCTCAAAGGGCATTTTTTTATGTGATTTGCTCGTAAACAGTTAAATTTTTGTTAAATTTGTCAATTCCATTTTGACGAAAAATATGATATAATATAAGCACAAATCGGCGGATATGCTCGATCGTCCGATGGCAAACAGGTAGGAGACGGAAAAGATGTTTCAGAAAAATGACTATGTGTTTTACGGGTCCGGTGGAGTTTGCAAGATCGTAGATGTTCAGGCTGCACCCTTGGACGGTATGCCAAAAGACAGGCTGTATTATGTGATGCATTCTGTCCACGACGTAAACAGTATGATGTACGTTCCCGTGGATAGCGAATGTGTATTTTTGCGCGCGCTCATTACCGCAGAGGAGGCGCAGGCATTGCTTGCGGACATTCCGCGCGTTGCGCTGATCGTGGAGGAAAACGCCAAGCGCTTGCGCGAGCGCTATCAGGAGCATATGCGCCGCTATATGCCCGAGGATTGGGTGCTTGTGCTCAAAACGGTGCAGGCGAGATTGGATGAGCCGCGTCCGCTTGCACGTCGGATCTCCGAGACCGAGCGCTCCTATGCCGAGGCGGCAAAGCGCAATCTTTGCACGGAGCTGGCGCTTGTGCTGGACCATCCCACGGAGGAGATCACCGCCGACGTGATGCGCTTGATCCGCGAATTTGAATAAGACCGATGCCCCCGTATCATACCGATACGGGGGCTTTTGTGTTTGCAATCTTGAGTGATTCAAAACAGAAAAACAAGTTAATAAAACGATTTTTTCAAAGAGCTTTTTGTCGATGCCTTGACAAGTTGCCGATCTTATTGTATAATAATAAAAAAGGGAAGAAAAAGCCACGCTTTTTTGCCCCGCTTTTACAGGAATTACCATTACACACCGTTACGCGAAAGGAGTTTCAATGATGAAACACACAACACTCGTCATTCTTGCGGCAGGTCTCGGAAGCAGATTCGGCGGCAACAAGCAAATCTCTCACGTCGGGCCTCACGGCGAGATCCTGATGGAATATTCCATTCACGATGCGATCCGCGCAGGCTTTGATCAGATCGTATTCATTCTCAAGTCCGAGATGGTGGAGCAGGTCAAGACCACCGTTGGCGATAAGCTGCCCGCAGGCGTGAGGGTCGATTACGCGGTTCAGGATTATTCCTCCATTCCCGCGTGGTATCAGATCCCCGCAGATCGCACCAAGCCCTTTGGCACGGTACACGCGGTTCTGGCGGCAAAGGACGTCATCCGCGCTCCCTTCGCAACCGTCAATGCAGACGACTACTATGGCAGAGAGGCGTTTGAAACGATGCACGGTATGCTCGTTGAGCTGGCGGACAAGTCCGAGGCGAGCATGGTTCCCTACATCCTGGGCAACACCATGAGCGAGAACGGTGCGGTCACCCGCGGCGTTTGCGAGATCAAGGACGGCAAGCTCGTATTCGTGGACGAGACGAGCAATATCCAATACGGTGAGGGACACAAGATCGTTTGCGATCGCGGCGAGCTTGACCCCGAGGCGCAGGTCTCCATGAACATCTTCGGCTTCCACAATGAGCTGCTTGCCGATATGGACGCATACTTTGAGGCGTTCCTCAAGCGGATCAAGCCCGATGAGATCAAGGCAGAGTGCCTCCTTCCCATTATGGTCAACGATTTCCTCGCGGAAAACAAGATCAGTGTACGCGCAAAGGCATCCCACGACCGTTGGTTCGGCATTACCTACCAGGCAGACCGTGAGGACGTTATGAACGAGCTGGCTGCCCTGCACGAAAAGAACGTTTACCCCGCAGACCTTTACGCAAAATAATCGCGCTTCCCCAAAAAACAAAAGATAAGGAAGTTTTTTATGAACGTCAGAAAACTGATACTGATTTTGATCGATACGGCAATCTACGCCGCGGTTGCGGTGCTTGCGTTGCTCGTCTCGCTACTTAAGGAGGCTCCGGTCACGGTAAAGGGCATCTGGTACGTTGTGAACGTTCTCATTGGTATCGCCTGCATTTTGCTTGTGCGATCGCTCTTTCGGATCTATTCAAACGTCTGGAGATACGCAAATTCCAGACTCTATCTGACAATGGTAGTGGCGGATGGCTTGGGTGGCATGCTCACTCTGCTCATCACCTATCTCTGGAGTCGCACGTTCCTTGGCGTCTGGCAGACCGTTTCTATGGTAGCAATGTTCTGCGTGACGTCGCTTTCCTCGCGCTTTTTCTATCAGCAATACTACCGTCATCTCAACAACCTCGGCACGCACGATCTGCATCAGATCGGTGTTGCCATCGTGGGAGCGGGGCAGGTTGGATCTCTGCTTGCGGAGGAGTTTCTCTATAACTCCGCATCGCATTACAATCCCGTTTGCTTCATCGACCGCGATGCGCGCAAGATCGGAAGCCGCGTTTGCGGACTCAAGGTCTACGCTGAGGACGACGGAATTATCGAAAAGCTTCAGAGCCTGCCCGTGCAGGAGATCGTTCTGGCGCTCCCCTCCATCGACGGAGACACGGCAAAGCGCCTCTACGAATTCTATTCGAGGACGGGATGCAAGGTCAAGCTTTACGAGCATCTCCGCACCGATTCGGGTGAGGTCAAATCGGTCGAGCCGAGAAAGATCCGTGAGCTTCGCATCGAGGATCTCCTCTTCCGCAACGCGCACGACATCAACGATGAAGTGTCAAAAGCCTTTTACGGAGGCAAGACCGTGCTTGTTACGGGCGGCGGAGGATCGATCGGAAGTGAAATTTGCCGACAGCTCGCCAGATGCGGCGTCGGTCGCTTGGTCATTCTTGATATTTACGAGAACAATGCGTATGAAATCGAGCAGGAGCTTCGTCGTCAGTACGGCAAAGACCTTGACCTGAGGGTGGAGATCGGATCCGTGCGCGATCGCAAGCGCCTGGAGGCAGTGTTTGCCGCTTACCGTCCCGAGATCGTATTCCACGCGGCGGCGCACAAGCTCGTCCCGCTGATGGAGCATAGCAATTGTGAGGCGATCAAGAATAACGTATTCGGCACCAAAAATACCGCGGATATGGCGGAAAAATACGGTGTTGAGAAGTTCGTTCTGATCTCTACCGATAAGGCGGTCAATCCCACCAACATTATGGGCGCGTCCAAGCGGATGTGCGAGATGGTTGTGCAGTGCCGCACGGATAGCAAGACCTCCTTTGCGGCGGTTCGATTCGGTAACGTGCTGGGCTCAAACGGCTCGGTCATTCCGCTCTTCCGCCGACAGATCGAGGAGGGCGGCCCCGTCACCATTACGGATAAGCGCATCATCCGTTATTTTATGACCATCTCCGAGGCATCTCAGCTTGTGATGCAGGCAGGTGCGATGGCAAAATGCGGCGAGCTGTTCGTTCTTGATATGGGTAAGCCGATCAAGATCCTGGAGCTTGCAGAAAATATGATCCGTCTCTCGGGGCTCCGTCCGTACAGAGACATTGAGATCCGCGAGATCGGACTTCGCCCGGGCGAAAAGCTCTATGAGGAGCTGCTCATCCGTTGCGAGATCCTTGACCGTACGGAAAACAATCTTATTTTCGTTGAGCACGATGCACCGCTGACACGTGCAGAGGTCGACAGCCGATTGGAGCTGCTCGCCGAGGCGGTTGCCGTATCCGAAATGGAGCTTGAGGCAATTGCCGTTAAGGATGCAATGAAGCGTGTCGTTCCGTCCTATCGCGAGCCCGAGGAGATCAATGCAACCGCAGCGACCTCCAAGGAAATGCTGGAAGCACGCTAATACATAAAATGAATGAGAGGGAGAGGACCTTTGAAAGGTTCTCTCCCTCACTTTTTTGAGCTCCTTTAAGAGCCTTTTGACGTTCCTGACACGGGTACAATCCCTCAGTCAGCTTCGTTGACAGCTCTCTTTGCACAAGGGAGCCTCGATAGGTACAAGCTTATCTGTTTGCAAACAGGCAGGAAGCAGATCGTTGGCTTTCATTGAGGCATTTGACGGTCGGCGATACAGACTAAATAGTTAACCCCGATAAGGTTTAAACGTTTTTTGAAAAGGGATGCGGGGGAGAAGCTTTTTTTCAAAAAAGTTCTCCCCCGCAAAAAACACCCTTTCTATCAATGGAACATTTTTTCCACGTCGGCGCGGTTGTAATATTGTTTTTTGTCGCAGAAGCGGCAGTTGACCTCCAGCACCTCGCGTCCCGTTTCGGCTTTTTGCTCCTCAAGGAGCTTGAAGAGATCGTTTTGTCCAAGCGTGATGAGTGCCTTGGTGGTGCGCTCGCGGCTGCAATTGCACTTGTATTCGACGTCCAATTCATCAAAGACGTCATAGGGAATATCCTTGAGCGCAACGTCGGCGATCTGCTCATTGGTCAAGCCCTCGTCAAAGAGACGCGAGACGTTTGCAAGTGATTGCACGTTGCGCTCGATGAGATCGACCGTCTCGGATGCGGCAAAGGGAAGGAGCTGAACAAGCACGCCGCCTGCTGCACGGCAGGTGCAATCGGTGTCGATCAGAACGCCGAGTGCGCAGACCGTGGGGATCTGCTCGCTTTGCGCGTAGTATGCGGCAACGTCCTCCGCGATCTCGCCGCTGACGAGGTTGATGGAGCCGTTGTAGGGCTCGTTGTCTCCCGTGTCGCGAATGATGTTGAGGAGTCCGCGTCCGACGGCACCGCCCACGTCAAGCTTTCCGTTTGCCTTGAGCGGAAGATCGACTGCGGGATTTTGAAGGTAGCCGCGCACGTTTCCGTAATAATCGGCAACGGCAAGCACGTGCCCTGCAGGGCCGTCACCGTTGAGCGCGACGGTAATGGTATTTTCCTTTTCACCGAGCATACAGCCCATCATAGAGGTCGCCGTGAGGAGACGTCCGAGCGTTGCGGATGCGGTGGGGGTGGTGTGATGAATGCGGATCGCCTCATTGACGATGTCGGTGGAGCGAATGACGTGGATGCGCGCGCTTCCGTCTGCGGTCATAGCGCGTAAGATGGTGGATGGCATAGCGGTGTTCCTTTTCTGTGGTAATATTTAATCCTTGATCGCGCGCGCGGCAAAATACCAACGCGGCGTATCCTCTGCAATGGGGGAGAACTGATAGTCCGACCAAACGCCGAGAAATTCAAAGCCCGTGTCGGTCAGGGCTTGCCTGATCTCCTCAAGCGTGTAGCAAAATTCACGCTGCTGCTCGTCGGAGCGGCGGTAGGAGCCGTCGGGCATCTCCTCAAAGAGCGAGAGCTCGAACTCGCAGGTGCGGGTCTCGGGGTCGTAAAAATTCTGCCAGCCGCAGTAGACCAGACCGCTCTCTCCGTCGCCGTAATCGATCTCCTCCTCAAGCACGTAGGCGTTGGAGGCATAGATCTGCTCGAATTTGTAGGGCGTGTTCATATCGAACAGGAAGAGCCCGTCGGGGTCGAGATAGTTATGCACGCAGGCAAAGCATTGCTTGAGGTCGGCAAGGGAGGGGAGATAGTTGAGGCTGTCGAGACAGCAGCTTACCGCACCGACCGTGCCGTAAAGCTCAAAGCTTCGCATATCCTGCTCAAGCCAAAGCACGGGCAAGCCCGCCGCTCTGCAGAACGCCTCGGAGAGCATATCGCAGCTTCCGTCCACGCCGATCATATCATAGCCGCGTCGGGCAAGCTCCACGGTCATACTACCCGTTCCGCAGGCAAGATCGAGCAGAAGGGTAGGGCGCTTTGGAAGAAAGCGATCAAAGCAGGCATCGAAAAAGTCTGCCCACGCGGCGTAATCGAGCTCCTTGTTGAGGCGATCGTAAACGCGGGCAATTGCGGTATAGCTGTTTCCTGTGTTCATTAGCGGCGCTCCGATTTTTCCAGACGCTCGAGCACGGTCAGATAGCCCTCGTTGCCGTATTTGAGGCAACGGTTGACTCGGCTGATGGTGGCGGTGGAAAGCCCCGTCTGCTCGGCGATCTCGGAATAGATGTAGTTGTTTTTGAGCATTTTTGCAGCCTGGAGACGGCGAGCCATTTCCTGCAATTCGGAAACGGTGCAAAGATCCTCAAAAAAATGTAGGCACTCATCCTGCGTGTGCAGCATCATGATCCCGCGAATGAGATATTTGAGATTGGTGTCGGAATACTGCTTTTCCATAAGAAAACCTCCGTCAATTTGATCTGTGCGGGGATGGGGGTACCGCCTTTATTCTACCATTTTTTTTTGCTCTTGTAAAGGGATGAAGTGAATTTTTTCGAAAAACATATAAAAAAGGGGGAGAAAGATTTTTTTAGAGGAGATTTTTGCAAAAATTTTGATGCTATCTATTGACAAAGATGTATTTTGGGGGTATAATAAGAGTGTCATATTTTATCATGGATAGGGAGATGCTTATGCCTGAGTTGTTTATTTTTTCAGAAATAGGGTTCATCCAGCACCTCAAGAGTGCTTTGGCTGATATGGTAAGCTCGATCAAGGACATCGCAACCGACATCAACATCGCTGAGGCAGTCGTTCTCGTTGCCGCAATGCTCTTTGCACTGACGGCAGGTGTGTTTGGTTACCGTTTGCTCAAGTTCATTTGCGCAGTCGGATTTGCAGGCGTTGGTTACGTCGTAGGCTCCGCAATTTTCGATTTCCTGCTTCTTCAGGAGGGAATGGAGAATTTGCCCGCAATTCTTACTTACGTATTCGGCGGCGTGCTTGCATTGCTCTTCTTCTTCCTTGGATTCAAGAAGTTCACTTACGTCCTCTTCGCGGTAGCATACCTCGTTGGCTATAACTTCTTCTGGGGATTCTTCGGCGACGATACGGTTGCTATGGGCGCGGGTCTCATCCTCGCAGTTCTCAGCGTTCTCATCGTTCGCGTTATGGTTATCCTGCTCACCTCCTTCGCCGGCTCGCTTACCGCGATCTCGATGGTCGGTGCGCTTCTCCCCGAGACCGCAATGGTTCAGATCGGCGGCGAGAACGATTTCGCTCTCATCGTTGCCCTCGGACTCGGTGTGATCTTTGCGTTGGTTCAGTTCCTCTTCGCAAGATTCTACAAGGCTGAATAAGAAAACAGGAATTGCCCGTACGTTTTTGTACGGGCAATTTTTTATTGGTGACGGGATCACGGAAATCACGCGGTCAAATCGGCTATACTATATACAAAAGGAAGAAAGGAGCGCGTACAATGGAGAGAATTTACGATACGGTCATACTCGGGGGTGGCCCTGCGGGCTATTCGGCGGCGCTTTACGCGGCGCGAGCGGGGTTGGATACGCTCGTTGTGGAGCGGCTCTCTGCGGGAGGGCAGATGGCTCTGACCGATAAGATCGATAATTACCCCGGCTTTGACGAGGGGATCGACGGCTTTGAATTGGGAATGAGGATGCAGGCGGGAGCAGAGCGCTTCGGCGCGGAGACCGCTTACGGAGAGGTGCAAGCGGTTTCGCTTGCGGGGGCGGTCAAGGAGATCGTGACCGATGCGGGCAAATACCTTGCCAAAACGGTGATCCTTGCCACGGGAGCCAATCCTCGCCCGTTGGGGCTTGCCAACGAGGAGGCGCTTGTGGGCAGGGGAGTGCATTACTGCGCGCACTGCGACGGTCGCTTTTATCGCGGAAAGACCGTTGCGGTGGTAGGCGGCGGAAACAGCGCGGTCTCGGATGCGCTCTATCTTTCGCATCTCGCCGAGCGTGTGCTTCTCATCCATCGCAGGGATACGTTGCGCGCGACCAGGATCTATCACGATCCGCTTCTGGCGCGCGAAAACGTGGAGTTCCTTTGGGATAGCGAGGTCTCGGAGATTCTGGAGGCGGGACGCGTCAACGGCATCCGCGTCCGCAATCGCAAAACGGGGGCTGAGGAGGTGCGCGAGGTGGACGGCTTGTTCATCAGCATCGGGCGTGATCCCGTTTCCGCGCTCTTTGCGGGACAGGTGGAATTGGATCGGTCGGGCTACGTTGTGGCAAACGAAAGCACCAAAACCTCTCTTTCGGGCGTTTTCGCGGCGGGAGATCTGCGCACCAAGGCGTTGCGCCAGGTGGTCACCGCCGCCGCAGACGGTGCGGTCGCCGCGCATTTCGCAGAGCAATATCTCGCGGGAGTGGAGGAGTAGGATCGTTGCGGACGGCTGTGGCATTGCTCCGTATGCTTCACACACCCTTAAAAATTCAAAGAAAATTCGAAAATGCCGAAAAATTTGAAAAAAACTCTTGACAAACCGTTATTCCTGTGGTATACTTGTAAAGCATTTTGCTTTACACCTTTAAAATGAGGTGACGGTATGTTTGAAAAGAATCTGGAAATTGCGTTTTTGCTCGATTTTTACGGAGAGGTGCTCTCCGAGAGAAAGCGCACGGTTTTGGATTACTACTACAATTTGGATCTTTCTCTCGCCGAGGTCGCGCAGGAGATCGGGATTTCCCGACAGGGCGTGCGCGAGCTGATCAAGAAGGCGGAGGAGGAATTGCTGTTTTTTGAAGAGAAATTAGGGCTTGCCAAGCGTTTTCGCCAAACGCAGAGCAGTGCGGAGGCGTTGCTTTTGCTGCTTCGGGATGCCGAGGTCGGAGAGGACGTACGCCGCGCGGCGGAAGGATTGGCACAGTCGGTTCGTTAATTCCGAAAGGAGGAAGCCTGAATGTTTGAAAGTCTCGGCGATAAGTTGAGCAATGCCTTCAAGAAATTTCGGAGCAAGGGAAAGCTGACCGAAGCCGACGTCAAGGAGGGTATGCGTGAGATCAAGCTCGCGCTGCTTGAGGCTGACGTTAACTTCAAGGTCGTACGCGAGTTTATCAAGATCGTTTCGGAGCGCGCGGTCGGCACGGAGGTGCTTGAATCGCTTCTGCCCGCTCAACAGATCGTTAAGATCGTCAACGAGGAGCTTACGCGCCTGATGGGTGGCTCGCAGGCAAAGCTCACCATTGCTTCCAATCCCCCCACGGTCATTATGATGGTCGGCTTGCAGGGTGCGGGTAAAACCACGCACGCAGGTAAGCTTGCCGCGATGTATAAAAAGCAGGGCAAGCGTCCGCTTCTGGTCGCGTGTGACGTCTACCGTCCTGCGGCAATCAAGCAGCTCGAGGTGCTCGGTGAGCGTCTGGAGATCCCCGTGTTCACGATGGGTGACAAGGTCAGCCCCGTCAAGATCGCGGCGGAGGGCGTAAAGTTTGCAAAGCAAAAGGGCTACGATATGGTCTTCGTGGATACGGCAGGACGTCTGCAGATCGACGAGGTGCTGATGGAGGAGCTCAAGGAGATCAAGGCGGAGGTCAAGCCCACGGAGATCCTTTTGACGGTCGATGCGATGATCGGCCAGGAATCGGTCAACGTTGCGCAGACCTTCAACGACCTGCTTGACATCACGGGCGTCATATTGACAAAGCTTGACGGTGATACGCGAGGCGGTGCGGCGCTTTCCATCCGCTACGTTACGCAAAAGCCCATCAAATTCGTCGGTATGGGCGAGAAGATGGATGCGATCGAGCCCTTCTATCCCGACCGAATGGCGTCGAGGATTCTGGGTATGGGTGACGTGCTGACGCTCATTGATAAGGCGCAGGCGGCTTACGATGAGAAGCAGGCGGCGGCACTTGAGCAGAAGATGCGTCAGCAGACCTTCACTCTCGACGATTATCTCGATCAGCTCACGCAGCTCAAGAAAATGGGCAACCTCGAGCAGCTGATGGGAATGCTCCCCGGTATGAGAGGGAGCGCGATGAAGGACGTCAAGATCGATGAAGGGATGCTTGCGCATACCGAGGCGATCATCCACTCTATGACAAGACGCGAGCGCGAGAAGCCCGAGATCATCAACGCCTCTCGCAAAAAGCGTATCGCGGCAGGCTCGGGAACGAGCGTGGAGGAGGTCAATAAGGTCCTCAAGCAGTTTGACCAGATGCTCAAGATGATGAAGCAATTCACGGATATGAGCAGGGGCAAAAAGGGAATGAAAATGCTCGGCAGAATGAAGATGCCTTTCTGATTTCACCGTACATTCATAAATGAAAAAACAAAAAAACAAAAACAATTTTATTTTTGGAGGAACACAAAAATGGTAAAAATGAGACTGAAGAGAATGGGCGCAAAGAAGGCTCCCTTCTACCGTGTGATCGTAGCAGACAGCCGTTCTCCCAGAGACGGCCGCTTCATCGATGAGGTTGGCTACTACAACCCCATGACCAACCCTGCAGAGATCAAGATCGACGCTGAGAAGGCAAAGACCTGGATCGCAAACGGCGCACAGCCCACCGAGACGGTAAAGGCACTGCTCAAGAAGAACGGCATCGTTGACTGATCCCGTAGAGGAGAACGCAAATGATTAACTTGCAGGAAACCTTGGTCAACATCGCGAAGGCGATCGTTGATACGCCCGAGGAAGTGAAGGTGGAAAAGGTTGAGGACGAGCGTTCCATTACGCTGACTCTCACCGTTGCACCCGACGACATGGGTATGGTGATCGGCAGACACGGAAAGATCGCAAAGGCGATCCGTACCGTGATCAAGGCTGCGTCTGCGGGCACGGGCAAAAAGGTGAACGTGGACATCCGATAATTCGCCAAGAAAAAGGACGGCATTGCCGTCTTTTTTCTTTTTTTGTGCGGCTCTTGATTTTGCGAGGGTTTTGTGGTAAGATGAAGATAGAAAAAACGATCGACAGGAGCGGCTATGAGAGAATTTTTGCATGCGGAATTAGAGGACACAGCGTGGGATGCGCTGGTGAAGGAGCAGAAGGGCGATCCGCGCGCCATCCGTGAGGCAATTCGGGCGCACCTTGCGAACGCGACGGAGCAGACGGAGGATCCCTGCACCGAGGCGGATGCGCGTTTGTTGGATCTTTCTAAGCAAATCGCCTCGGAGGGCAAGCGCTTTTTGCAATCACTCCCAACACAGACCTCGATCTTCCGCGGTGGGGAGGACGGCGCGCGCGTTTACCGCTCGCTCCATCCGCTTTTTTCCGCAATTGAAGGGATTCAGGGGGCGCTTTACGATCTCATTCTCCGTGCGGCGATCCTCAGACAGAAATGGGAGGAGACTCTCCTGGCGCAGCTCCGCGCGGAGGCATTTGCCTTCCGCCTCCAAATGATCGACAGGGGAGAGGAGACCGTTGCGTTTCTTCGGGCATTGCGCGAGCGGAGAGAGCAGACGGAAGCGCTCCTTGCCGCCTTTTCCAAGCGTGTGGAGCGTATCCGAGAGCTGGAGGAGACGGTCGTTTCCCGCTTTCTTTCAACCGCCCGACGCGCGGCAGATGCCGAGCACGATGGAATTGGATGTGACCGCACGCGCGTTGTCACGCTCGTCCATCAGTTGATCGAGGCGGCTGACCGCATTTCAAAATAAAGGAGGAATTCTTGTATGGGACGCTATTTGATGGCATTGGATCAGGGTACGACAGGCTCGCGTTGTATTCTGTTTGATGAAAAAGGAAATCTTTGCTCAATGGCACAGCGTGAATTCCGTCAGATCTTTCCCGCGGACGGATGGGTGGAGCACGATGCCACCGAGATCTGGGCTTCTCAGATCGGCGTTGCCGTTGAGGCGATGCAGAGGATCGGTGCTAAGGCGGGTGACGTTGCAGGCATCGGCATCACCAATCAGCGCGAGACCGTTGTCGTGTGGGAAAAGGAGAGCGGAATGCCCATCTGTAATGCGATCGTCTGGCAGTGTCGCCGTACCGCGGCGTATTGCGATGAGCTGAAGCAGCAGGGCTACACCGAGGAGATCCGTGCGCGTACGGGACTTTTGATCGATTCCTATTTCTCCGCCACAAAGCTTCAGTGGATCCTCGATCACGTTGAGGGCGCGCGAGAGCGGGCAGAGCGCGGAGAATTGCTCTTCGGAACGGTCGATTCGTGGCTGTTGTACCGTCTTACGGGCGGCGCGGTACACGCAACCGATCCCTCCAACGCGTCACGCACGATGCTTTTCAATATTCATACGATGGATTGGGATGACGACCTGCTGCGCCTGTTTGGAATTCCTCGTTGTATGATGCCAAGCGTGCTTCCCTCGTCGGGGATCTTCGGCTACACCGTGACAGAGCTGTTCGGTGGTAGCATCCCGATCGCGGGGATCGCGGGGGATCAGCAGGCGGCGCTCTTCGGTCAGTGCTGCTTTGACGTAGGGGACGCGAAAAACACCTACGGCACGGGCGGCTTTCTGCTGATGAACACGGGAGAGCGTGCCATCACCTCCTCGCAGGGGCTTCTGACCTCGGTGGGATGGCGGATCGGAGATCGGACGAGCTACGTGCTTGAGGGCTCGGTTTTCGTTTGCGGAGCGGTGATGCAGTGGCTTCGTGACGGACTCGGATTGATCAAAAAGGCGTCGGACAGCGAAAAAATGGCACTGCGTGTGCCCGATACGGCAGGTGTCTATCTTGTGCCCGCGTTTGTCGGACTCGGCGCACCGTATTGGGATCCGTACGCACGCGGAACGCTGGTGGGGCTGACACGCGCCACCACGCGCGAACACGTTGTACGTGCGGGGCTTGAGGCGATGGCATATCAGACCGCGGACGTTTTGCGCCTGATGCAGAGTGAATGTGCATCACCCATTCGCGCGCTTCGCGTGGACGGCGGTGCGTCGGCAAATAATTTCCTGCTCCAATTCCAGGCGGATATTCTTGGGACGGAGCTTGTGAGACCGCGATGCATTGAAACAACGGCACTCGGTGCGGCAACTCTTGCCGGTCTTGCTGTCGGTGTCTATTCCGATACGGAGGAGATCCGCCGCGCGTGGAGGAGCGACAAGCAATTTACGCCCGATATGACCGATTCCGAGCGCGACGTGCGTCTTGCAGGCTGGCACAAGGCAGTCGGTCGCTCGCTCGGCTGGAGTGAAAGGTGAACGGAGAAGGGGTATATTGAATAGATGAGGGGGAAGCTTTTTAAAAGCTTCCCCCTCAAAAAAACAATTCTTTATTTCTTCACCCTTGACAAGGGATTTTGTGTCATTGCGGCTTCAATGTCGCGGTTACCGATATGTGTGTAGATCTGCGTGGTGTTGAGCTGTTCGTGCCCGAGAATGTCCTTGAGCACGCGGACGTCCACGTTGCCCGACTGATACATCAGCGTTGCGGCGGTATGGCGGAGCTTATGCACGGAATAATGCTTTGCCGAGAGCCCCGCGCGGTCGAGATACTTGTAGACCATTGCTTGCACGGTCTTCACGCTCATCCTCTGCTCCAGGCGGCTGATGAAGAGGGCATTCTCCTGCACCCTTGCATAGGCGGGGGAGCGGCGCTCGGCAAGATAGGCACCGAGTGCGGATCTGCAGGCGTCGTTGAGATAGACGATGCGCTCCTTTGCACCCTTACCCGTTACGCGGATGGAGCGAAGCTCGGAATCCACGTCCATCAGATTGATGCCGACCAGCTCGGAGACACGCATTCCGCAATTGAGAAAGAGGGTGAGGATGGCGTAGTCGCGGATGCGGTTTTTCGAATCCTGATCCTCCTCAACGGCAGAGAGGAGCGCGAGCGCTTCCTCAAGCGTGAGGACCTTGGGGAGGGACTTTTGCGGCTTGGGGCTGTCGATATCGGCGGTTGGATTGACGGTGAGGTAGTGGCGGCGGCTCACGAGGTATTTGTAGAGCGCACGGAGAGCGGAGAGCTTGCGCGCGCGTGCCGACCATCTGTTTCCTCTCTCGCGATTGGCGTAGAAGAGAAAATCGTAGATCTCCTCGGTCTTTACCCGTCCGATTCGGTCGAGGTCAAATACGCTGACGTCGATCTGCAAAAATTCCTCGCTTGCGGGGTCAATGCCGCGTTCCTTTGCGAGCAGATAGCGAAAAAAGGTGCGCAGATCGAAGAGATATTCCTCAACCGTTTTTTGCGAGCAGCCCTGGATCGCGGATTTATACGAGATGAATTCCTGCACGGTGGGAGAGAATTCGGCTTGTGAGATCGAGCCATTCATTGCGGCACCTCCTTTGCTTGGATACCTTTATTATACAACATATTTTGATATTTTAGTTGATAAAGTGTAAACTTTTCTTTGCCGAGATTGCTTTTTTGCGGGAATTGCGATATAATAGGAGCAGTATTTTCGAAATCTCAGAATAGGAGAATTTGGATGAAAACGCTCTTTCGGGACCATTCCTACAATATGGTCAAAATGTTTTTAAATCAGTTTGCAACTGCGATCTTTGGCTTTTCGCTCGCCCTTGCGGCAGGAAAGGCAGAGAGCTACACGCTGCGCAACGCCACGAGCATTGCCGCCATTCTGTTCTATCTGTTCCTTCTCTATACGATGTCGTGGGAGCTTGGATTCAAGGAACGGATCGGAATTTTGCACGGAAGGATCAAGAATCAACCCTATAAGGGCTTGCTCATTTCGTTGTTTGCCAATATTCCCAACTTCCTGTTTGCAATTTTCATTATGCTTGCCGCCCTTCTTCCCAAATCCTCCTTCTTTGGCTCGCTCGGTGCGTTCGGCAAGAGCGCGGCGCTGATCCTGGAGGGAATGTACACGGGCATTTTAGCGCATCCCATTGGCGGTACACAGCTCAATCGGATGTGGCTGATGTATTTTCTGATCACCGTTCCCGCAATTCTGATCTCGGGAATCGCCTATCTCTTCGGCACGAAGGATATTAAATTTACGTCGCTTACCACGCACGAGTATCCCGAATCCGACCGTGCCCCGAAGCGTAAAAAAGGAGAGGGCGAGGATGATTGAGCATTTTATCTATGATTTTGACGGCACGCTTTCGGATTCCTATCCCATCTTTATGGAGATCATTCACGAGCTGATGCGTCGGCACGGAGGAAGACCGACCGTATCGGAGCAGGAGCTTTACCGCGGAGTTCGCGCCTTTACAAAATACGGCTATCTTATGGCTGAGTGGGAAGCGGGATACACGCAAGAGGCGTTTATGAAGGAATTTCAGGAGATCCAGGCAGAGCGTTACCTCGATTTCAAGCTTTTTGACGGTGCGGAGCGCTTGCTTTCGGCGGTCAAGGAGAGCGGAAAGCGCAATTACCTTTACACGCACACGGGTGCTTGCATTCATCGGATCCTCGAAAATCTTGGAATTGCTTCCTATTTTACCGACGTCATCGATGCCTCGATGGGCTTCCCCTCAAAGCCCGCACCCGATGCACTCCTCTCGCTTGCCGCGCGTCACGGGCTCGATCCCGCGGTCTGTGTGATGATCGGAGACCGTCCGATCGATCTTGAGGCGGGGAAAAACGCGGGAATGCAATCCTGCTTTTTCGATTTTGACGGCGTTTTTGCAGGGGTACCTGCCGATTACAGTGTTACGGGGCTTGCGGAAATTATAAATCTGATCTGACCTGATCCCCCGAT